>NZ_QGQU01000005.1:0-124890 GCF_003173795.1 Pseudoalteromonas sp. meg-B1
TTTGCTTGGTGACAATAGCGTTTTGGACCCACCTGACCCCATGCCGAACTCAGTAGTGAAACGAAACAGCGCCGATGATAGTGTAGCATTTGTTATGTGAAAGTAGGACATTACCAGGCTCCAAATAGTAGAAAGCCCGATTCGAAAGAGTCGGGCTTTTTTACGTCTGCAGGAAAGTGAAAGTATTAGCCGTCAGCCGTCAGCCGTCAGCCGTCAGCCGTCAGCCGTCAGCCGTCAGCCGTCAGCTGCACAGCGTTAACCTGACCATCGTAGCGAGGGTTGAGTATCTAGAACCCCATGGGCAAAATAGCGCACCGACTCTAAATACAAGCAAGCCCGATTCAAGAGTCGGGCTTTTACGGGTGTAAAGGAAGCATCCTTAAAACAGTCCATAGGCTTCAGTTTCTTGCTCTTGAGCGCTGCTAGCTGGTTCAAGCTCTTTGGGCTTAAATATTGCGCTAGGATCAATAAGTACACTATGTTTATCAGCGAGTTTGATCAGTCCATACATCATGCTTCTTGTTTGGGGGTCAATATCAAAACCAACTTCGGTAAGCTTATCTAGTGGTTTAATATCTTCTTGTTTATATTCAATATTATCTTCAACCTTATCAACTAATAGGCCTACATGAGGGGTCATGCCATCTTTAGTGGTAAACACAATAATAGGTTTATAATCTAAAGTGATTTGTTCTATTGCAGAGTCGAATAAACGCTCTAGGTGAATAAGATCATGTCGCCTTATAATCTCAAGTTGAGTACTAACTTGTTTGCTGTTGCCTTTTTTATATGCATCTATTGCACTGGTCAATTTGTGTAGAAGCGATTTAAACGGATCATCAAAGCGTGACATAGTATTTTTTAATTCATCGTTATCAGTTTTAAACTCTGTATAAAACTGTTCAAAATCAGTAAGCTCATACTGATTCGCCTTTAACGAGCTTTGCGAAACGAGTAGTTCTTGCTCTAATTTATTAAACCAAGCAATTAGTTGTTTTTGCCAAGATTTAAGTTGCTTTAAAGCATCTAAATTACTGCGCTCAGTAGATACTCCATTTAAAATGATTCCAAGATCAAATACTGGGGTTGGGATCCCCATATAATCTTTAACGCCCAAAAAGCTTTTATTGTCGTTAGGTAACACCGTGAGGTTATTATTAAATTGTTCCGTTAATAAGATATCAAGAATCTTAAGTGAAATGGTTTTATAACCCACTTTAAAGTTAATTAAGTCCATAGTTTCCTCACATACTTAGTTTGTATATTAAGGATAGAACAATATTTGGAAGGTACTTATTTATTCACATAATAAGAGCGATATACATTACGCTTATTTTTATTTTTTGTATCAATAAAAAACTTTTTGATTATTTTATCATTTATTAACAGTGAATTAAGCTCTTTCAATAGGCATGAGTGTTTAAGCGGTAATTTGCAGTTTGCTGCTGCCCTACTAAATGCCATCGCATTAATATAACCTTCAAAATGAAGACGGTTGGGTTTTGTAATCTTGTTTGCTTGCATATCGGCCAAAAATTCATTACAAAAATCATCATTACATGTGAGTGGATTAGGAACAATTTCTGTAACCATAATATGTGAGGGTGTGGTTACTTCATCAAATAAGTCAAAGCTAGGTACAAAAGAAACACTGGTATAGTCTGGGGTAAAATTCTTCGCATGTGCACTGTTTATAAATTCACCAAGTGGTGCGTAGGTGCCAACTAAACAGATAGCTGTCACCCCACTGGCTTGTAAGGCATTAAGCGCTGATGCTACATCATGACTATTACGTTGATAACGCGCGACTTTTATAGGCGACAGATCATATTTTGTTAGTTCTTTCCTTAGCCCCGATTCTACGTACAAGCCAAACTCATCTGCTTGAATAAATAGCCCTATCTTTGTATGTTTGCGCTCCTCTACTAAGTATTTAATTTGCTCTGCGGCTTCGTCATTGTAGCTTGCTCTTAAATTAAATATGTTAGCGCGTGATTTATCATGTAGGAAGCTTGCCCCGCTAAAAGGCATTAAGAACGGAATTTTTGATTGCTCTAGTAAAGGTATAATAGCATGGCTGGTTGGGGTGCCCATAGCACCAAACAATGCATCGACTTTGTCGGAATAAATAAAAGTACGGGTATTATTAACGGTTTGTTTTGGTTCGTAATTATCGTTAGCAACTAGAAGTTGTACCTGAGCGCCGTTTATTCCGCCAGCATTATTAACCTTGTTAAAGTAAATGCTACTGCCTTTATACAATTGTTGACCAATATTTTGAGCCGGTCCGCTTAGTGCTGTAGACATGCCAAGTTTAATAACTTTGCTATTATCTTGCTCTGCAAAGGCTAAAGGCTGTCCTAAGCCTATTGCAATGAGGGCAATACTAAGGTGTATTATTATGCGAAGTGCGTTCATACCAGTTATTTACAGCCTTTTTTAATAATATATTAAACGGCTTTATGCCATTCACACCTAACTCGGTTTGGATATTTTTAGGTTTCCAATTTTGTAATACTAGCCTAATAAAAACAGATTGGAAATTATCCTCATCATTTGGCAAGCTAAGAGGAGATGCCCAAAAGCTTCGCCATAGTAAAGGTGTAATATTAAATAGCTGATAGTCACTTGTTAACATAGACTTTAATCTTGATTTATCAGCTATGCTATTGGTATGAGTATTAAAGCGTGAAACAATTTTTGCTACCAGTTTATAATCTAGCTGACTAAAATGGCTGAGCAATTGCAAAGGAAAATCAGCTTCGAACTGGGCTGTTAATTGTTCTAGTAGTTGGTCATTTTTAGTTAAGCTCTTAATAACTAATGCGCTATGTTCACCCGTTGCCTTATCTTTTTGAAAACCCAGCTTAACCAAATTAAAGTCATTATTTTGCCAAAAACTAAGTAATTGCGCATTAGCACCAAAGCTAGCACCAAACCAATCACACTCGTTCTGTAATTGCTGTTCACAGTAATGAAGTAATTGTGTTCCTAGGTGCTTATTGTGCTGCTCTGGGTCAATGGCAATTCGCACCACGCGAGCGCAGTATTGTTTTAATACCTCAGGGTTAAAGCTTAATTGTGCAAGGCTTTGCGCCATTAAGTGCCCTTGAGGGCGGCGCTTACCTTGCACTACTTCATCACTCAACGATGTAGTAAAGCCACCCTCTATCGCTACTAAACACACACCAAGAATATTATCACCTTGTTGACAAACAAATAGGCGTTGCCCAGCGGCATCTAGTAAGTGACGTAAGTCATTCACACTGGTTTGATAATGTGCCAGTGTTAGTAAGCCAACAACTTGATGAAGCAGTGGTTCGTCGTTAGTAAGTTGATTTGCTTGCAGATGCTTAAATTGTAGGGGAGCAGTATTCAAACTAGCGCTGTGATGTTCTGCATCCAAAGCTAAGAGTGTACGAAGGTGCAGCTCTAAAGGATCGTGCTTTGCAAAACGGATTGGCTGCTCAAGACTGATGCTACGCATGTTTTTAAAATGCGTTTTGAGGTAACGAGTAAACTTTAAAATATAACCGCGACCATTACCTTCATAGCCAATCATAGTGCTTGAAAAGACCACGCGAGGATAAAGGTGAAGAATTTTTATGAGAATTGGAACAGGGATTGCTGCTGCTTCATCAATTAATAGCAAATCGCACTGCGGTTGTTCGTTCAGTAGTTGATCAGGCGCCACATAGTGCATGTTTGCAATGTGTTTATCGCCAGCTCGATAATCTATATCAAGCTCACTCGCTAAGTGCTTAAAACTACTGTGCAAAGCACGAAATTGCATAGAGCAAATAAGTATGTTTTTATCGCTGAGTTTACTTGCTGCAATACCTAATGCGGCTGATTTTCCTCTTCCCCGATCTGCATTAATTAATAATGGTCGATTTGCTCGTCCGTTTGCCGTTTTTATTATTAATTCAATACACTGTTGTTGCTCGGTAAAGTCAATTTCACCAGTTGATAGATTCGTATCGGTAATACACTGCCAACCATTTTGCTGGCTAAAATGCAGTAAAGTAGTTTTGCTTAGTAAGTGAGCTAAGCGTTGGTTAAAAAAGCTGTAAGGGTGCATTTGCCCAAAAGATTGAAATAAGGGAAGGGCGTCATCACACCAGTGTTCAAGTTCTTTAAGTTCGGGTAGCAATATAATTAAAAAGCCACCTGCTTGCACAACGCCACTGAGCGCGGCTAGTTTATCTGGCACCAGCCCACTGTAGCCATCGTACACAGCATGGGCGCACTCTTGTCCTAAAATTTGGTGGGTATGCTCTGGCCAATGTGCATTAATTAAATGAGTGCTTTTTGACAGTACAAAAGAAGGGTGCTGCAAATGAGCAAGCAACTGAGTACATTGCTCATAACACCAGTTTTTATCGCCTGTAAGCAGCAACAACTGGCGATGTTTCGCATTCGCTAGTTGTTGCTGTATACGCTCTACAACGTGGTTAAACGGCTTGTAATCTTGCATAAGCTGTTACTAACCACTTACTGCCTAAGTCGTCAAAGTTAACTTGTACGCGAGATTGTGCGCCACTGCCTTCGTAGTTGAGTACGGTGCCAATGCCAAACTTTGCATGCAGCACGCGTTGACCTAAGTTAAATCCGCTTTCTTCAAATGCAGCATGGCTAACCGATGCGCTAAAGCGACCGCCTGCAGGCGGGCGAGATACTTGTGTTTTAATGCGAATTTCTTCTACGCAGTCTTCGGGTATTTCACGTAAAAAGCGCGATGGGCTGTGATATTTCTCTTGGCCATATAAACGGCGGCTTTCGGCATGGCTTATATAGAGCTTATCCATAGCGCGGGTCATACCCACGTAACAAAGACGGCGCTCTTCTTCTAAACGGCCGGTTTCTTCATTACTTTGCTGAGATGGAAACATACCTTCTTCAACACCGACCATAAACACTAAAGGAAACTCCAAACCTTTAGCTGAGTGAAGCGTCATCATTTGTACGGCGTCTTCATGCTCATCGGCTTGGCCTTCGCCAGACTCAAGTGAGGTATAAGCTAAAAAGCCTTGTAGTGGCGAGCTAAACTCTTCCTCTTCAGGGAGTTCATACTGATCGCAGGCACTAATTAATTCTTCTAAGTTTTCTACTCGAGCGCGGCCTTTTTCGCCTTTTTCAGCCTGATACATAGCCATTAACCCTGAGGTTTGAATCGCGTATTTAGCTTGCTCATGCAGCGTTAAGTCACTAATTTTATCTTCAATATGCTCAATAAGTTCGACAAACTTGGCAACCGCTCCTGATGCACGCCCCGATAAATGCTGTTGTTCTACAATGGCTTTAGCGGCATACCAAAGCGGCAAAGATTCAGCGCGAGCGCAGTCACGAATATGGCTTAATGTTTTGTCGCCAATGCCTCGGGCTGGGGTATTAATTACACGCTCAAATGCCGCATCATCTTGGCGGTTACCCACTAAGCGTAAGTATGAGAGGGCATCTTTAATTTCTTGACGTTCGAAGAATCGCATACCACCATAAATTCGGTATTTTAAACCTTCTTGTAGCATCGCTTCTTCAAGCACCCGCGATTGCGCATTACTACGATATAAAATAGCCGCATCTTGTAGTGCGTTCCCCGCATTTAGCCAGCTGCGTAATTTGCTACTCACAAAGCGCGCTTCATCTAGCTCGTTAAAGGCGGCATAAATAGAAATAGGTTCGCCGTCGTTACCGTCAGTCCACAAGCTTTTACCCATACGCTCGGAGTTATTCTGTATAAGTGCATTAGACGCTTTAAGAATAGTGGCAGTCGAGCGATAGTTTTGCTCAAGGCGAATTGTCTCTGCGTCAAAGTCTGTTAAAAAGCGTTTGATATTTTCAATTTTAGCGCCACGCCAACCGTAAATACTTTGGTCATCATCGCCTACAATCATAATACTACTAGTGTCGCCAGCAAGTAATTTTAGCCATGCATACTGAATAGTATTGGTATCTTGAAACTCGTCTACTAGCATGTGTGCAAAGCGCTGCTGATAATGACGCAGCAAGGTTGGGTTGTTTTTAAGAACCTCATAGCTGCGTAGTAATATTTCAGCAAAATCAACTAGGCCCGCTCTATCACAAGCTTCTTGATAGGCGGCGTAAACGCGCAGCATCATTTGCTCATTAATATCGTATGCCTGAATATCTTTAGGGCGTAAAGCTTCATCTTTTTTAGCACTTATGTACCAACCAAACTGTTTAGCAGGCCATTTTTTATCATCAATATTCATCGATTTTAACAAGCGCTTGATCATGCGAAGCTGATCGTCAGAGTCTAAAATTTGAAAGGCTTCAGGTAAATTTGCTTCACGGTGATGCGCCCGTAAAATTCGGTGCGATAAACCATGGAAAGTACCAATCCACATGCCACCAACAGGGGCTTTTAGAGTTTCTTCAACTCTTGAGCGCATCTCTTTAGCGGCTTTATTGGTAAAGGTTACCGCAAAAATACTGTAGGCAGAGGCTTGCTCTACTTGCATTAACCAGGCAATACGATGAACCAATACTCGAGTTTTACCTGAACCTGCTCCTGCTAATACCAGCATGTTTTGTAATGGCGCTGCAACGGCATCGCGTTGTTTATCATTTAAGCCATCGAGTAATTCTGAAACGTCCATCGTTACGCCTTTTTAATCAATAATGAGAGCAGTATAACAGGTGTTTTTGTTAGGCTAAATAAAATACTGTTTTTATAAACAGCTATTTATAAAATAGGTATTTAAGTTGTTGAATAGTGAACAGTATAAACTGAGCAAGTAACTAAAATAGCTATTTAAAATTGCTAATTTGACTTATTTTTGGCAAAAAATACTAAAGCGATAAATTCGTAATAATTTAACTGTATGATTTGTAAGCCTTAATAAATTGGCATAAAGTGTGTAAGTATAAATAATAAGTACAAATACAAAATTAATTAAACTACAGAGGTTAGTATGTCTCAACAAGGTTCTGGCGGAAATGTAATAGCCGCTCTATGTAATATTTTTTTCCCGGGTTTAGGGCAGTTGGTGCAGGGTCGTATTTTATCGGCGCTGGTGTTTGCCATTTTGGTTTTTGGCGGTTACGCGTTATGGTTCTTAGTTGTTCCAGCTATTGTTGGAGCCGTATTCCATTTATGGGCAATTATTGATGCTGCCCGCTATCGCTCAGGCGGTTAGCTATATTGATGATACTGAAATAGCGCCTTGCGGCGCTATTTTTGTATCTGGCTTGCGTTATTCATAACTGACTAGGTTATAATCTGTTGTAATTAGCAGTACTGGAATAAAGTTATGGAATACCAATTTATTCGCGACCCTATTAGTGGGTTAAGAATTAAAATAAGCAGCGAGCATGCGATTATAGGCCGTTGGTTAAATGAAGAAATAGGCAAAGACAAAGTGGCTATGGTGCTGGCGCTTATTAGCTCGGTGAGTTCAAGCTTTGAACCGTTAACACTTAAAGGCCAAGAAATTGACCTGATCCTTTCTAAAGATGAAGCGTTATTTGAAGCGCATGCGCTGCATCAAGATAACGAAGATATATTAGCCTACCAAGATGACGAATTAATGCTTGAAGAGAATGATTTAAGCAGTGGTTGTGGTTTTGAAGACTTTGTTGACCTGATCAACTCATGGCATGAGTTTTCGGCTGGTCGTTAAGTTATATTATCTGTATTATTACCCTAATTATAAATCCAACAGTGGAACCAATATGTCTGCGAATTTAAACAAGCTAGTTGTTATGCTAGAAATGCAAAATGCCATGAATACTAAAGTACATGAGCAATGGTTTAGTCAAGGCTTTGAATGGTATAGAGCTATTTGGGTTGAATGTGCAGAAATGTTAGATCATTACGGTTGGAAATGGTGGAAAAAACAAACTCCAGATACTGAACAAGTGATTTTAGAGCTGGTTGATATTTTTCACTTTGGCTTATCGTTGCGTATTGACGGTGAGACCAGCTATGAGCAAATCGCTACGCAACTACAAGCCGAAATGAGTGCACCACAACAAGGTGATGACTTTAAACAAACGCTTGAATTACTAGCGGCCAGTGCTGTTGCCAATAAAACCTTTGATGCAGCCGCCTTTGCTGGTTGTATGGCGCAAATAGGCATGGATATTGATGATTTATACCGTGGTTATGTAGGTAAAAATACGCTTAACTTTTTCCGCCAAGATCATGGTTACAAAGATGGCAGCTACATTAAAGTATGGCATGGTCAAGAAGATAACGAACACTTAGTAGAAGTAGTTAAAAGCCTTGATACTGAACATGCAGATTTTGCAAAACAGGTATATCAAGGCTTAGTAGCGCGTTACCCAAAAAGCTAATTATATAATAGCGCGGTAGTCGGTTACGCTTAAGTAATCGCTTATATCGTTATGTGGTTGCTGGCTATTAGGGTTAGCAACCGCAAGTAAATGCTCAATGCCGTATTCTCGTGCGGCATGTAATACCGGTAAACTGTCATCTACAAATAAAGTGCGGCGTTTATCAAACTCTAAGTCCTCTTGCACTTTATGCCACAAGCTTTGTTGCTCTTTACTTACTCCATATTCATGAGTCGATACCACCCCGTCTAAATAGTTATCAATAGCGGTATGTTCAAATTTAAGCATTACGCATTCAGGATGGGCATTGGTAAGTAAAATGAGCTCTTTACCTGCTCGTCTAAGTTCAGTTAAAAAATGCGGAACGTCTTCACGAATTTTGATTAAGTGGGCAGACTGGCGCTTTAGTTCGAGAATAGGTAAGTTTAGCTGTGCTTCCCAATAGTCAGAGCAGTACCACTGAATTTTGCCACTCACAGCCTGATAGCGTTTTAAGATATCTGCGCGGGCTTCCTCAAAACTGATATTTTGAGCCAGAGCATGTTGTTGGGGTACAACATTGAGCCAAAATTCAGTGTCGTAATGTAAATCAAGTAAAGTTCCATCCATGTCGAGTAATACAGTATCGATTTTTGACCAGTTGAGCATGATGTATCCTTATGAAAACTACTTTTTGAAATGAATAAGTTGCGATGAAGTAGATTAATGAACTTTGTTAATTGAGTTATTAAGGTATAAATCCGACAATGTTATATTAAGAGCGTATTCGTAGCCTAAAATAAAGAATTAATCTTAGCTAAACCCGAGAATTATTTGCTCAATTAAATTGCTTTTAATTCAAACTGAAACTCGCATCTTATACTCATTTGGGTATATGATTAGTATAACTGCAATGATAGCAAATTGATGCCCATGACACAGAAAAAGCACCCAACACCACCACAAATTCTCAGTAATAATGTTGTCGCTAAAAGTCGCTTATTTACTGTGGAGTCTTTAGAGCTTAAGTTTTCAAATAACGAAGAGCGTCAGTATGAGCGAATTCGCGGCGGTGGTCGTGGAGCCGTTATGATTGTACCTATGACCACTGAAAATGAGTTATTACTGGCTCGTGAGTATTGTGCAGGCACCAATGACTATCAGTTAGGGTTTCCCAAAGGGCTCATTGACCCAGGTGAAACGCCTGAACAGGCTGCAAACAGAGAGCTCAAAGAAGAAATTGGCTTTGGCGCTGAATACTTTAAACCGCTTAAAACGGTCACTATGGCACCGAGCTATTTTAACGCAACCATGCATATTTTGTTTGCTAAAAATTTATATCCTGAAACCTTACTAGGCGATGAGCCTGAGCCCTTAGTGGTTGTGAAATGGCCACTTTCACAGTGGCAGTCGTTATTAGAACAACCTGACTTTACTGAAGCACGTAGTGTTGCGGCTCTGCTATTATTAGATAAGTATTTAGCCTCAGGAGACATTAATGAATAAACTTCTAGAGCCATGTATTGAGCTTGCGCAAAGTGCAGGGGATGCCATTATGTCTTTGTATAAAAAAGACGATATTGGTCAGCAAGAAAAATCAGATAATACGCCAGTAACAAAAGCAGATTTAGCTGCAAATGATGTGCTCGTGGCGGGTTTAAATGCGCTTGCTCCTGACATTCCAATTATGTCAGAAGAAACCCCCATTCCAGCGTTGCAAGATAGACAGCATTGGCAACGTTATTGGTTGCTTGACCCAATGGATGGCACCGGTGAATTTATACTCGAAAGTGGTGACTTTGCCGTTAATATTGCATTGATAGAAAATAACCACCCAGTGCTGGGGGTTATTCATTGGCCAGCAAAGGGCGTGACCTATTATGCAACGGCTAAAAATGGGGCATTTAAGCGTGAAGGTGAGCACGATAAACAAATATTTGTAGCACCGCCCGAGAGTTTAACTTTGGCTGTAAGCCGCCGCCAAAAAATAGAAGCAGTTAGCCAGTATCTAAATGCGCAATTTGCAACGGTGGCTTTAGGTTCGTGTTCACTTAAGGCGTGTATTGTTGCTGAGGGTAAAGCAGATTGTTTTTTAAGAATAGGTCCTACAGGTGAGTGGGATACGGGTGCATCGCAAGTTATTGTTGAAGAAGCGGGCGGCTGTATTACCGACGCTGAATTTAATCCTTTAACGTATAACCAAAGAGAAAGTACAGAAAATCCAGATTTTATTGTTATGGGTCATCCCGACTGGGAGTGGCAAAAAATGATAAATCCACATCAGCGGTTACTGTAAATACCACTGTTTGATGGGTTTTTGTTCACTTAAACGCTTTTAATTAGTAAAACCTTGCATTATAGGTTTATTCCTATATTATAGCGCTCTCTTCGAAACAGGCTTGTGAATAACACAATACTGTTACTAAGAAATTACAGGCGCGGGATGGAGCAGTCTGGTAGCTCGTCGGGCTCATAACCCGAAGGTCGTCGGTTCAAATCCGGCTCCCGCAACCAATTTTTTTAGAAAATTAGGTACTGTAAAAACTCAAGCTTAAGAGTAAAAATTAAGTAGTCGATAGACTTTAAATATACAGGCGCGGGATGGAGCAGCCTGGTAGCTCGTCGGGCTCATAACCCGAAGGTCGTCGGTTCAAATCCGGCTCCCGCAACCAATTTCCTCTAGAGGATTGGAAGCCAAGTTGTAATGTAAGCAACTATAAATAAATCTGCAATTTCAGGCGCGGGATGGAGCAGTCTGGTAGCTCGTCGGGCTCATAACCCGAAGGTCGTCGGTTCAAATCCGGCTCCCGCAACCACTGAAATAAATTGTAAGAATGAATCGACACTCTATACGAATGTTTTTTTATGCCTAAAATTCAGTGAAATGGATAGCTCGTCGGTCTCAGCTCTCCATTAGCCAGCAAAGGTCGTCTATTAAATTCCGGCTTCCGCAACCACTGAAATAACATGTTTTATTAAATCGACACGCTAAAGCGTGTTTTTTTATGCCTGAAATTCAGTGAAGTAAATAGCTCGTCGGTCTCAGCTCTCCATTAGCCAGCAAAGGTCGTCGGTTCGCTCCTTACAAACTCTGGCTCCCGCAACCACTGAAATAACATGTTTTATTAAATCGACAGCCTAAAGCGTGTTTTTTTATGCCTAAAATTCATATTCCCTCACGCTATTTTTAACACGTATACCTGCTGTTCTTTTCTAATTCTACTTTTTGAAAGTGTTATTGCTGAATATTTAGTATGCTATGCACTAAACTCTTTAAAACTTTTTGTAATCAAAATTATGACTGAACTTTATCACTGGTTTGATTTAATAGGTGTGGCGGTATTTGCTATCTCAGGCACCTTGGTAGCCTATGAAAAGAAAATGGATGGCTTTGGTGTAGTTGTACTTGCAACTGTTACGGCTATTGGCGGCGGTACCGTTCGCGATGTGATACTCGACCAGCCCGTATTTTGGTTACACGACCAAAGCTACTTCTACGCTATTTTGGTGGCGGTTCTGGTTACTACACGACTGATCAATAAGCAAAAATCCATTCCATACTATGTATTGCAAACCGCTGACGCGTTTGGCTTAGCCTTTTTTGCGGTCATGGGAGCGCAAAAAGCGCAATTGGCTGGTATGCCAGATATGACGGTTGTGATTATGGCTGTAATAACCCCCTGTTTTGGTGGGCTTATTCGCGACGTGCTTGCCCGCGATATTCCAATGCTGCTTAAAGGTGAGCTGTATGCTATTACCTGTATTGCTGGTGGCATTGTCTATACATTAAGTATCAACCTATCGCTAACGGTGGAAGTGGCAATGATATTAAGTATGTTAATGACCTTATTGCTACGTTTCTCGGCGATTAAATGGAAGATTATATTACATGTTTTTAAATATCCTGACTAAACTGTGTAAATACAGCTGTTAACTAGGGCCTGTTGACCTTTGCGGATTAAAGTTTGTTCAAACTAGGGGCGATTTAATCGCGGCGCGAGGTTTGTAACCTAGTGGACTAAGTGAAAACCGAGCAACAAAGAGTAAATCGCCCCTAGGCAGAACCCTTCGGGCAGCGCCTGTTTGGCATTAATGCTGCGTTATCGCCTATTTATGGGGAGTAACCACACGACATAGGCTCTGCCTTGCCTAAATACCAAACAGACTGCTGCAAATTTAACCTTGAAAGGTCAGCAGACCCTAGGATAAGGAATGTCGTTAGCCCGTATATTTTCTCGCGCGCAGGTGGGGATAAACGCCCCCGAGGTGATGGTTGAAGTACATTTAGGGAATGGTTTACCCGCCTTTCATATCGTCGGCTTACCTGAGGCGTCGGTTAAAGAGGCCAAGGATAGAGTACGTAGTGCTCTAGAAAACTCGCAATTTGGATTTCCCGATCAGCGTATTACCGTTAATTTAGCACCTGCCGATCTTCCTAAGGATGGAGGGCGATTTGACCTTGCGATTGCGGTAGGTATTTTGGTCGCATCGGGACAAATAGTTTGCCCTGATATTCACAAGTATGAATTTTACGGTGAGCTTGCACTTAATGGTGAAATACGTGCTGTAAATGCCATTTTGCCTTCAGTGCTTGGTGCTAAAGAGCAAAATCGTTGCTGTTTTCTGCCTCTTGAAAACGACAGTTTGGCCAGCCTTGTCAGTGGTGTAAAACGAAAAGCCGTCAGTTCTATTCAAGAGGTATGGGGAGACTTGCTCAATCAACAACCTTTACCGCTTAACATTGCCTACCCTGATTGCACCCAAGCGCCAGATTTTTTACTCGATTTAAGCGATGTAAAAGGCCAACCTGGTGCTAAACGTGTATTAGAAATTGCCGCTGCTGGTGGGCATAATTTACTATTTTTAGGTCCACCAGGGACCGGAAAATCAATGCTTGCACAACGAATGGCCACAATAATGCCAACCATGTCTGATGATGAAGCCATTGATACTGCTGCTTTATATTCAATTATTGGCCACTCAATTGATTTAACCAATTGGCGTCAGCGACCGTTTCGCAATCCGCATCATACCTGTTCTGCAGTAGCGCTAGTGGGTGGTTCGTCTAACCCTAAACCCGGTGAAATATCGTTAGCGCATAACGGTGTGTTGTTTTTAGATGAGCTCCCTGAATTTGAGCGTAAAGTGCTAGACTCGCTACGCGAGCCAATGGAAACCGGAACAGTGACGATTTCGCGCGCGGCCAGACAAATGGAATTTCCAGCGCAGTTTCAGCTTATTGCAGCACTTAATCCCAGTCCGACAGGGTGTCATCATGATAAACGGGCGACACCCGATCAGGTAATGCGCTATTTATCGCGAGTATCGGGGCCGTTTATTGACAGAATTGATTTGCAAATTGAACTACCAAGGTTGAGCAGCGTGGAGCTACAAAGTACAACTACAGAAGAAACCAGTGCTGAGGTGAGGGCACGAGTAGAAGCCGCTTATGTAGTTCAGCTTAAACGCCAAGGTAAAGTAAATGCGCGGTTAAATAACAAAGAGATGAACTTGCACTGTGAGTTACCACCTGCAGAGCTGCAGTTTTTAGCCAGAGCCAGTGAAAAGCTGGCGCTATCGCCGCGCTCTTATCATAGAGTAATCAAAGTGGCGCGAACTATTAGTGATTTAAAAGGTGCGCCACAAATCAGTTTAAATGAGCTTAAAGAAGCGCTTAATTATCGGGCATTTGAGCGTTTATTATCGCAGTTAACCCAACACTAAGGCTTTAAATTGAAAGCATATAGCCTTTACCGCGAACAGTGACAATACGTTTTTGATCTTTCTCATCGTTCAGCTTTTTACGTAAACGACCCACTAACACGTCTACTGTGCGATCGTTGGGGCTCCAATCGGGCTGGCCAATTTCTTCTGATATTTTTTCACGGGAAGTCGCTTTACCAGCATTACCAATCAAACAAATAAGCACTTTGTGTTCTGCTTCAGTCAGTCGTGATTCAATCCCACTGGCTGTAATAAGGGTGCGATTATCTGGATGAAGCTTAAAATCGGCGTATTCAATAAACTCTTCACTGTCATCGTCGCTGTGATTATTGGCAACTCGTTTGTATAGGGCGCGCATTCTTAGCTCAAGCTCAAGTAAATCTACCGGCTTGCAAATATAGTCATCGGCACCTTGAGCAAGGCCTGCAATTCGATCGGCTTGTGAGTCACGACTCGATAATAAGATAACGCCAATATCGGTGAGCGTATTTAGCTCTTTGGCAAGTTGTAAACCGTCGCGTTTTGGTAGCACAATATCAATTATTGCCAAGGAAATAGTATTGCGCTGACTTACGCGGCTTTTAACAACATTTAACGCATCGGCCCCGGTGGGGTCAACGTCAATAGAAAACTCGGTATTTATAAAATGATTTTGGATGCGCTTTACGAGTAATTCGTCATCTTCAACCAATAAAACATTAATTGCCATAGTCTGTTATTTTTTTAGTTTCAGCTTTGTATATTAGCATCATTGATGGCCTGTATAACACAGAGAACGTTGTTTTTCGGTAACATTATATTACGAATTGGTCTAATAACATTACTTTTGTAATGCGCACTTTTCACTTGAGCGACAAAGTGCGCATTATGGTTACTAATCTTTATACATTGAATCCCACCATTGTGGTTCATTTTTTAACTTTTTGTCAAAGTAAGCCAACATGGTGTTCCACCAATTAAATCGCTTATCGCGCGCAAATATTTGGTGATCCGCTCCTTTGTACTCTATCATTTCAACGTCTTTATTAAGCAGTTTTAGTGCGGTATACATAGTTAAGCTTTCGCCCACAGGCACATTGGTATCACTGTCACCATGAATAAGCAGTAATGGTGTGGTTACTTTATCAGCATGGAATACAGGGCTATGCTGGCTGTAAAGTTGAGGATTATTCCACGGAAAGCTATTTTTTGAGGCTTCGCCTGAGTATAAATAACCCCACCATCCTTCACCCCAGTATGACGTTAAGTTTGAAATACCGGCATGCGCAATAGATGCGCTAAACATATCGGTTTTGGTGGCAAGCAGCATAGTCATAAAGCCACCATAAGATGCACCAAGATTACCTACTTTACTACTGTCTACAAAATCATATTTAGCTAAAAATGCCTCTGTGCCTTGCATAATGTCATCGGCGGTATAGTCGCCCCAAGCATTTACATGTTGTGCTGAAAAAGTTTGCCCAAAACCCGTTGCGCCGGTTGGTTGTACAACATAAACCACATACCCGTTTGCTGCCCATAAGTTAAAAGGATAGCGGCCCGTAAACCCGCGTGTTACTGGTGAGGTGCCACCATAATAATAAACAAGAGCAGGATACTTCTTGGCTTTATCAAAATTGCTTGGCAGATAAACACGGCCAGAGATTTCTACGCCACGCTTATTGGTAAAGTTAAATTCTTCAAGCGCAGGAATAGTCGTATTGGCATATGCAATCGGGTTTGAATCCCAAATGAGCTCTACCTTGTTTTTACTTACGTCTAAGCGCTTGAGTTGTTGAGCGCTCGACGCATTGCTGCCACTAATTAATAACTGGGCATTGCGCGTATTTGAAAAGCTAAATTGCTGCACAATATCAAAACCTGTATTTAACTTTTTAAAGCGCTGTTTACTCAGGTCAAATAAATACAGTGGTTGGGTATCTTTTTCTGTCACTTTGATTAGCGCATCACCATTGCTTAGTACTTCTAATGTGCCAATTGCAGGGTCAAACTGTTTGCTTAACGCCGTTACTTTTTTGGCATTATCAGTTAGTAAGTACAGCTGGCCATCGTAATTATTAGCCAGCATGTTCTTTGGTAATGTTCTGCCTGCACCATTCTTAAAATCAGGGCCTGCAACAACATAAATATTGTTTGCGGCATATTTAGCTTGATTAAAGGTTTTAAACTTACCTAATGATTTTATGCTGTTGGATTTTAATGTAAGTTCAACCAACTCAGTCTCTGGGTGAGTTGAGGCTTGCATCGCCATTACTGGACGACTTATTAATAGCTTTCCACGGTTGCTGTTAGCATCTTCAAGTTGATGACTCAATACGCCTTCGGTCAGAGCTTTGGTTAGACCACTGTTGGTATCGAGTAAATATAATTGGCTAACCGTACGGGCATATGACCAACGATCTTGAAGACCTTTATGGTGCTTGGTTAGGCTGTTATTTTCTTCTGGCGATTTTGACCAACTAAATATAATACTGCTGTCGTTATAAAAGTTGAAATTACTTGCGCCTTCAAGGCCAGAAGCTAAAGTTTTAATTGTTAAGTTTTTACGGTTTAGTTGCTTTAATTCACCGTTTAGTAAATAAACTAAAAATTGGTTATTAGGGCTCCAAATGAACTGACTTGGCTGGGCTGCTTCAAATCGGTATACCGTTTGGTTATTAGTATTTTTAAGCTCGGTTGTGGTAATGGCGTCGTTGCCGGTTTTATCACTATAGTGCTTGGTTGTACTTAAGTAATGTTTGGCATCAGGCGACAAAGAGAGGGCACTAATCGTGGGGGCGTCAAACAATTGCTTAGCCGATAAGCGCTTGGTTTTATTTGTCGTTAGGGTCACGACGTCAGTTTCTGCTTTTGGCACAAACTCTAAGCTAACATCATTCCAATTAGCAACCTGTTGAGCGATGACGAGCACGGTATGTGAGCCGTTATTTAAAGCAAGCTGATAGCGTTGGTTTTCACCAGTTTGCTTCTCACCATTGATAAAAACCTGACCTTGCTCTATTCCTTTAATGTTTAAGGAACCTTGTGTAAATCGGTTAGTTTCCAAATTAAATTTAAGAGCTTGTAAACCGCCTAAAGTAAGCGCGTTAATTTTATCAAGTGGTTGCCACTTGTGTTTTTTACCAAATACAACAAAGCTTTCTGTATTTAATTTAAGTTGTGCAATTAGATTATTTATAATCACATCGCTATGGGGTGTTTGAAATGGCTTAGCTTGCATATCTTCTGCAAGCGGACCAATAAATTGGATTTTTGATTGATCGAGTGGGGCGGCTAAGGTCGTTAAACTCAGACTACTTAATGTTAGTAGGGTTGCTAAGTAAGTAAAACGTTTTGCGTAACGATGCCAAGGTGCGCTTAAATTCATTGTTATGCCTATTATTATTGGGTATTTGGCCAAATATAGCATGTATTGTTATGATGCTCATATATCCAATATAGAGGAAAAAAAGTGACACTATTAATCATTTACATGGTTACAGCGATTGTGATTTCGTTTTTGTGTTCAATAATGGAGGCGGTGCTATTAAGCATTTCGCCTAGTTATGTTGCATTGCTGCGCAAAGAGCGTCCAGTGCTGGCGAAGCAGCTTGAAAAGCTAAAAAGTAATATTGATCAGCCATTAGCGGCTATTTTAACGCTTAATACAGTTGCCCATACTGCTGGTGCCGCAGGGGTAGGTGCACAAGCCGCCGTTGTATTCTCAGATGCTGCAGTGGGGATTGCATCTGCAATTATGACTTTATTGGTACTGGTGTTATCTGAGATTATTCCAAAAACCTTGGGTGCCAATTATTGGCGTGCTTTAACACCGAGTGTGACTTATGGTTTACGTATTTTGGTGTTAGTACTTAAGCCGTTTGTATGGGCTGCACAAAAGCTAACCAATTTGATGGGGCAAAAGCATAATGAGGCCTATTATATTCGCCAAGAAATAGAAGCGATGGCCGATATTGGCAGTGAGTCAGGGGCACTTCATGCTGATGAATCAGAGATTATCCGCAACTTACTGCACTTTAGACATGCAAAACTAACCGATTTAATGACTCCGCGTACGGTTATTTTTAAAATTCATAAAGACCTTACTGTAAATCAGTACTTAAGTGAACATGGCTCTTCCTCATTCTCTCGCGTGCTAATTTACGACAAAGATGCTGACGATATCATAGGGTTTGTTCATAAAAACGACATTATGTTGGCATACCACCGCTTGGGTACAGACTACAAAATTAGTAAGCTGGTTAAGCCTATTTATACTGTACCGAGTACGCAAAACGTGTCGTCGTTATTACAAACATTGCTTACTAAGCGTACCCATATTTGTTTAGTGATCGATGAATACGGTGATGTACAAGGAATTGTAACCCTAGAAGATATGATCGAAGCGTTAATGGGTTTAGAAATTGTTGATGAGCGAGATCAATCTACCAACATGCGTGCCGTGGCTAAGCAACGTTGGCATCAACGTTTAGCTGATAGTGAACATATCGTCAGCGCCGACGATAACGAACCTCGTTAGGAGGTCTGTAAATATCAACAGACAAAGGTCAGTAGGCCCTAGTTATTATTTGTTTTAGTGGCTGTTTTTATCCAGTGCTGCGCCCATGAGATAAATTCAGCTTTTGCTTTTGGGCAGCTAAACAAAAATCCTTGTATAGTTAAGTCTGTTTGATAGTGCTTTAGGTAGGCAAGTTCTTCTGGGCGCTCAACACCCTCAGCAACAAGTTGTAGCTGCTCTTGGCTAGTCATATTAATTAATGAGCTGACCACCACTTGCGAAAACTTATCGGTTTCAATATGGCTTATAAAAGAGCGGTCTATTTTAACTTCAGTGAAAGGAAGTTGTTTTAGTTGATTAATATTAGTAAAGCCAGTACCAAAGTCATCCAGCGAAATACCAAAACCAAATATTCTGAATCTATTTAAGGTTTCAAGTTGGGTATAGCTTGAAAGCGCATGTTGTTCGGTTATTTCAACAACCACATCACTGGGAAGCACGGCGTACTTTTGTAATAGCAGCAATAACTTATTAGGGCAGTTCAAATCATTTAACTGGCATGGCGACATATTAAATGACAATTTTAAGCTTTCTCCTAATTGCTCTTTAAGCTGCTTTAAGTCATTGCAGGCTTTTTCAAACAGCGTAAAAGTAATGTCATTGATTAAGTCACATTGCTCTGCAAGGCTTATAAAGCGGCTTGGTAAAATAACGCGTTCGTTTTTATTTGAAACAATGCGAGCCAATACTTCAACACTTTGTATTTGGTTATTGTTTATATTTATTTTAGGTTGGTAATACGGTGTTATTTCATTATTTTTTAATGCGTTAATCAGCTTAGCTTTAGTAATTGGGCGCTCTTTTACAAGTGTGTGGCTGTTTAACTGCGCTATTTTGGCAAGTAACGTATTTACCTGATTTAATTGCACAGGCTTGGTAAGGTTACCAATTAAATGCACATTGTGCTGCTTGGCTAGGTCAGCTGCTAGGCTGATTATTTTAGGGTCCATTTCAGAAATAATAACAATCGCACCGCAATAGCCTATTTCACCTAAATTACGAATTAACTCCATACCATCCATTTCTGGCATATTCAGATCAGTAAATATGGCGTCATAAAAGTTTATATCAGGCTTTACTTTCTCTAATGCTGTAACTGCGCTTAAGCAAGTGGTGACTTCTGGCATTTCGAGCTCATTAAAAATCGCTTTCATAACAATTAAAATGGCTTTTGAGTCATCAACAACGAGTATGTTTGGCAATTGAGTTCGCATTGGTGTCCTTGGTAGTTGTAGCTTACTTCCTGTAATACTAAAAATAGTCGCTTGAATTGTTTTTGTCAGTATTTCAGGCATTTTTACCTTAAATTGTTGCTAATAAAATGATGCTAGCTCACTCGTGTTTTTTTGGTGGAAAGGTATACTAGCGGCATAATTTATAATGGTTAGAATAATGATAAAAGTCGAACTCTCTCTGGCAGAACAACCGTTTACGCTGATGATAGCAGAGCAGCAAGTTGTAAAAATATTTCATGATCAGCAAGCGATTGCATTTGAAAACCCACGTGAAAATTATGTCGAGTTTATGCTTGATGAGCAGTTAATTGGTATTGATAGCAGCGAAGTAAGCCAGCAAAGCTTGGCGCTATATGTAAATAATCAGTTTGCAACCCAGTTAGCTTTACCTGCAGCAGCACAAGGCGAACCTAAAAAAGGGTTTTTAGGGCTCGCGGCGCTTGGCTTTAAATTATTTAAAAGTGCTAAAGTTGTTAAAGTGGCGCTTGCCAGTGCATCGGTGGCTGGTTATGCGTGGCTGTTTACCATTGAATTTGCGTTAATGCTGATTGCTTGCCTGGTGGTACACGAATATGGCCACGTACGAGCTATGAAGTATTTTGGCATTAAAACCAAAGGCATTTATTTAATTCCTTTTGTAGGCGGGTTAGCCGTTAGCGACGATAAAATAACTACGCGCTGGCAAGATGTGGTTATATCACTTATGGGCCCTGCCTTTGGTTTATTTACTTCTGTGCTTGGTGTAGTGCTTTATTACGCTACGGAAATGGAAATATTTGCAGGTGTTGCAGTGCTTAGTGCACTACTTAATTTATTCAATTTACTGCCTATTTTACCGCTTGATGGCGGGCATGTATTAAAAAGCATTAGCTTTTCAATGCGCTCATGGGTTGGTTTAAGTGTGTGCTTACTTGGCGTGTTATTTGGTTTATGGCTTAGCTATACGTTTGGCTTAATGCTTTTAGTGTTCTTTTTGTTTGTTGGGGCGCTGGAAATTGTGTTTGAATGGCGCGGCCGGCATTACTCACATTTACTGCCATTAGATAAATATGGACAAGGCTTTTCAGCAGTAATGTATGCGCTGGTAGTTGTAGGCCATGTAGCAGTGATGATGCATTTTGCAGATTCTGAAAATCCAATACTTAGCCTACCGATGACAATTTTATCGAGCTAAAAAAAACAGTATGGCAGATCAAATTTTGCTCACCATGCTATTTTTTGCACGGTATTTTTTAAGGTTTGTATGGCGATAGCAAGATGTTAGTTTTGGTTTGTTTCTTAATGGGGGAATTGGTATGTTACTATCCCTCAGAATGAAAAATAACAAGAAGCCGTGAGCTGATAAAATTATGGATGATGCGATAAAACAACAAGTAAACCAAAGTACAGTGGAATCTTTATTGTACACGCTTTATTGGTTGGCCTTTTTTTCACTGGCGCTCCCAATGGCTTCATACTTGATTATTTTTTTATCGGGTGGTGGGGCATTATTATTAAATGACATTACTCATTTAGAGCAACTAGATTCGAATCCCGGCTTAGTTTTTATATCTACCTTCCTCACTGCTGTACTTACGCTGCCATTTTTAAAGTCTACTCTTGATGCGCAAAATAAAAGCGAAGTTATTGGGCGTTTAGCAATAGAGAAGGTGGCTCTTTTTCCTTTAATCATTACAGTGCTATTAACAGCGGCTTACGTTTTACTGGAACAATGGCTTTTTGGTTTTATGGAAGTCGCCTTGCCAGGTTTTATGTTAGAAGTTGAAGCACAAACAAACTCGCTTTTAGCTAAAATTATGCTGTTTTTAGCAGCAGTATTTATTGGGCCTATATTTGAGGAAGTAGTTTTTCGAGGAGTTGCATTCTACAGGCTGAAAAAAACAGCCTTGGGAGCTATTGGCGCAATTATTATCCCAAGTATCGTGTTTACATTGTTACATGGGCAGTATGATCAAGTTGAAATTTTTACTTTTCTGTTTGTGTTTTCTTGTTTGATGGGATTAATTCGTCATCTATCGGGTAACTTGTGGTATTGCATTATCGCTCACATGATCTGTAATTTATTAGCACTAGGTGAGATTATTTGGTGAGGTTAAATGACTTATCAGTTAACTTTACTTTCTTACTTAGTTCTTTTGGTTTGCAGCTAGCAAGCGCGATATAAAATCGCGCCTATTTATTACCAAAATACTCACGGATAAAAGCTCAATACCAACGAAATAAACACCCCAGTAATAATCAGCTGTACCACGCAAAAACCCATAATATCTTTAGCTTTTAACCCTGCAATGGCTAATACCGGTAATGCCCAAAAAGGTTGAATTAGATTAGTCCAAGCATCTCCCCATGCTACAGCCATAGCAACCCTTGCCATATCTGCACCAAGCTCTTGTGCTGCAGGTATAACAATAGGCGCTTGTACTGCCCATTGTCCGCCACCTGAGGGCACAAACATATTAACGAGTCCTGCACTAATAAAACTGTAAAATGGCAAGCTATCGGCATCAGCGATGGCAATAAAGCCCTGCGATATTTGTTGTGCTAACCCTGTATCGACCATAACCGCCATAATACCGGCATAAAAAGGGAACTGAATTACAATTCCCGCGCCACTTGGAATCGCTTGTTGTAGGCTATTTAGTAAATTGTGGGGGGTCTGATGCAGTGTGATAGCTAAAAATAAGAAAAGCGCTATCACGCTGTTGAGATTTAAGCCGCCACCTGCGATAAAAAAGTAATAACCTAAGTAGGCAAGTCCGATTAAGCCAATGCCCATGCCTAGCAGTTTGCTTTGCTCTAAATGTTGCGCAGGGCGTGTTATTGTTACTTTATCGGCTAAAGTGTTCTTAAGCAGTGATGGGTCAATATAAACACTGTCTTTTTCACTCGGTAGCATATAACGGTTAACTAACGGCATAATAATAAATAAGCCAATCAGAATCGCAATGTTAAAACCTGCGAACAAGGTTTGCTCGGTGCCAATAATCCCCATTGTTGCCTGTGAAAAATGCCCTTCGCTGGCAATGGTTAGTGGTACGGAACCTGCCAATCCGCCGTGCCATACTACAAAACCAGAGTAAGCACTTGCTACTAATAGCCGATAATCTACTCGAGTTTGTTTGGCAATTGCTTTAGCAAATAAAGCCCCAATTACTAAGCCAAATCCCCAATTAAGCCAGCTTGCTAACAGCGAAATAAATGTCACTAAAATAATGGCTTTTGGAGCCGTATTAGCAAGCGTTGCTAATTTTGTTAATAACTTACTTATTAACGAGGTACTGGCGAGCATGTAGCCTGTTACTAGCACCAACAGCATTTGCATGGCAAAGCTTAGTAAGTTCCAAAACCCGCTACCCCATGATGTGATTACCTTAAGTGTAGTTGCAGGAGTCGCTAAATTCGCAATACCCAAGGTAATAATAGTGAGCATAATGACAAATATAAATGGGTCGGGTAAGTAGCGCTCGACGAGCTTAGTAAACGGGCTGGCAACTTTATTGAGCATAATTAATAACGAGTTAGTGAAAACTTATTTGCTAATTAATCATGAAATCTTAGGATTAGCAAACACCGCTTTGAATAACCACTCAGTAAGGCAGATTTTTTAAAGGTTGCTGATGAGGAGAATGTTACTAGCAAATATTTACCCTGGCAGATATTTGCTAGTTTTATAATTAAGCGTTGCCTAACACATGTTTTAAACGATTTTGTACTTCTTGCACCAGTAAGTCAGGCTGAAATTTTGATAAAAATGCATCACAGCCGACCTTTTCCACCATAGCTTGGTTAAAGCTGCCACTTAGTGAGGTATTAAGTACCACATGTAAGTTTTTTAAGCGGTTGTCGTTACGTATTTCATAGGTTAATCGATAACCATCCATTGAAGGCATTTCGGCATCGGTAATCACCATAAGTAATTCTTTTTCAACATCGCGGCCTTCATCGGCCCAACTTTTCAGCATATTGAGTGCTTCCAAGCCATTACTGGCAGGAACGATTTCGATACCAAGCTGCGATAGCGTATCGCTAACTTGCTTGCGTGCTGTTGGCGAGTCATCAGCATGTAGTATTTTTCGCCCAGAGAATTCGTTAACTATAGTTTGGTCTAACACTCCATCTGAAATATTAACCTCGTACTCAACTATTTCAGCCAGTACTTTTTCTACATCTATAATTTCTACCAAGTGCTCCACGTCGTCGCGCTGTACTTTAGTAAGTGCAGTAATGTAATGATTTTTACCCACTGAGCTGGGTGGTGGCATAATGTCAGACCAGGTCATGTTCATGATTTGATCAACTTTACCAATTAAAAACCCTTGGGTGGTACGGTTATATTCAGTCACTACTAAATTACAATCTTCACCATGCTCTTTGTGCGACATAGAAATGGCTTGGCGTAAATCAATCACCGGAATAGATTCACCTCGTATATTGGCAACACCCGTCACCTTAGGGTGAGAGTGCGGTATTTTGCTTAAACGGGGAAGCTTCACCACTTCTTTAATTTTAAATACATTGAGTGCGAATAAATGGCGACTATGTAAATAAAAAAGTAGCAATTCTAAACGATTCTCACCTACAAGCTGAGTACGTTGATCAACTGACGCTAAAACACCTGACATAATAGATCCATTCTTTCCTCATAACTTAATAACTATAGTTTACTCTTATTTTTATTCATAACGAACCGTGAATATTTCGATTACAGTAAAACGTTGCTTAAGTGTTATGATGTGCAGTATCGTGTTACCAAATGATTCAAATAATCAATCGATTAACAAACAATTATGCATCATATTTTTAAACGTATTGTTGTGCTGTTGCGCAGTCACATTGATCAGGTTAGTTGGCAGTCTGTTGTAATAGCAACGTCTTTACACATGCTACTTACTTGGTGCTTATTATTTATGGCTAATGAGCAAGCACTACTTTCGCCAGGGACCTTTTTTTACTACTACACGGTAACCACTTCAACGGTAGGGTATGGAGATTTAAGTCCATCATCTGACTTGGGCCGTTGGATTGTCGCATTAATACAAATACCCTTTGGTTTGGCTTTATTTGGTGTCTTGTTAGGTAAAACAGGGCAAACAGTAACTTACTTAATTAGGCGCGCTATGACTGGTGATAAAAACTTTGCTCACAGTAGTAATCACATTATTATTTTTGGTTGGCATAATGCTCGAACAAAAAAAATGATCGACTATATTTTGGCTGATACTAAACGTACAGACCGCCGTATTTTATTGGCGGTTACTGAGCAAATAGAGCATCCCTTTTTAAGTAATGAGAATGTTGATTTTGCTCGTTTGACTAGTTTTACCGATTTGGATGAATTAGAACGCGTTGCCATTCGCCATGCCGATAAAGTGATTATTGATGGCCAAGATGACGACCAAACATTTACTACCGCACTGCGTATTAGCCGTTTAGTCAAAGAAGATTGTCACATTAGCGCACACTTTTTTGATGAAACGAAAGTGGAAATGTTATTAGAGCATTGCCACAATGTAGAGTGTAGTAGCACTAAGTCAGCAGAGATTTTGGTGCGCTCAATGCAAGACCCAGGCTCAAGCCGTGTTCAAGAAGAGCTATTATCTACTTTGCATGGTGATACGCAATTTAGCCTACAAATACCCAGTGATATAAAAACCATGGAATTTGGTAAATTATTTCATCATTTTAAGTACGATCATAATGCAATATTGTTAGGTGTAGCTCATAATTTAAGTGCAAAGAATATGGATTTAAACCCACCTCTAGATTATGCAGTGAATGCGGGTGATATTCTGCATTACATCGCACAAGAGCGGGTGTTAAGTGGTGAAGTTGATTGGCTTAGCTTGGAAAAATAATGACTGAAGTTGCTTTTTTAATTATTGTTTTATGTGCTTACATTTTTCCTATCATGATAATTCTTAACAGTAAGCGTAGCCAAGGCCATGAAAAAAATGGCTGGCTAGTTGGCGCTATCTTCTTTTCGTGGATAGCGCTGATTCTTTACTTCTCGATTGTACCCAAGCAAGGGCACGCCAAGAAAAAGTAAAGAATGAGTACCTTTTGTTACTTATTCTAATTGTCTCAGTTTATGCTCAACAAGTGGGTCGTCAGGCACGAGTTGTTGAGCAACTTCTAATAGCTTAATGGCATCATTTGGGCTTTCGTCTTGATGCTTAATAGCTACTTCTATTAAAGGTTGAATATCAATTTTTGCTTGATGCTCTTTAACGTGCGCTGCTTTTTCGTCGATTAAAATAGTGTGAGCCGTACTTAATAACGCTTGGCGATGTGCCGATTTAGCGTTGGCTTTATTAAGCTTTTTATAATAATCCTCTTTTAAACGCAGTGTTTTTGTTTGCAGCCTAAATTGCGCGATGTCGATTTGCTGATCACGAATAAAATCAACCGCTACTTGTTTATAAAAGCCAAACTTATTTAAATAGGTGGCGTGAGTGCCGTGACCCATACCAAACACGCGTAAGTGAGTGAGCTGTTTATAGCGTTTAGCATGTTGGCGGTCAATACGATTGGTTGGGTCGTAAATAATGTAACCCTTGGCATCCCCTAAGTCTAAATCATGGTAGTCACCTTGCCAGTCATATTGCTGAGCAATTTCAGTACTTGAGCGGTCATCCCAAGGGGCGATAAGTTTGTTTTTGGTGCTAACAGGATGGAAAAGCAGTACTTTATCGAGTTTGAGTAACTTAGCAAATGCACCCACAGCAAAGCCGCCACGACTGAGCCCATAGCCTAACTTAGTTTTAAAAGGAGAGAGTAAAGTTGATAGCTGCTCAATAAAAAAGATTAAATTGCGGTTACGAAACCAATTGCTTTTACCCAAATGCTGAAACGCAATAATATTAACATCTTGCTTTTGCGCTAAATGATAGCCCCAAGGGGCAAAGTCTTCATTTAGATCGCGTTCTTGTATATCGGTGCCCGCAGGAGAAAAAGTAAAAAGTAGGGGTTTAGTGAGGTCAACAAAGTGATATTTTACATACACATCACCGAGTAAATCTCCACCAGAGGTTGGTAGTTTTGCTTGCCTCTCATCATCGCTGAGAGTTAACCATTCATCTAACCAATACAGTAATTTCATTTTTCCTCCAGTAAACGCAAGCCGCAGATAATAACAAATTTGGCTCCATAAGAGAATCGAGCGGTGACATGCTGCGCTGGTGGAGTTCTATTTTAATGAAGAAAATGTAGTTATTTTAGTGGCTTATTTCGCCATATTTAAAATTTCATGCCAATCATTTTCGGTCACTGGCATGACCGATAAACGCCCGCCTTTTTTAAGTGCTATATCAGTTATAGCAGTATTTGCTTTGATCGCTTGCAGGCTGACTAAACTACTCAAATGCGCCTGATAGGTTATTTCTACCACAAACCAGCGAGGGTTTTCAGTGGTTGCCTTAGCATCGTAATAGTCGCTACTTAAATCAAATTGCGTTGGATCAGGGTAAGCAGCCTTAGTAACCACACCAAGTCCTGCAACGCCAACCTGTTTGCAGCTAGAATGATAAATCATCACTAAGTCGCCCTGCTTTACATCATCGCGAATAAAGTTACGCGCTTGGTAGTTGCGTACACCTTCCCATAGCGTTGTTTGCTCTGGCGCTTGCTTTAAGTCATCAATTGAAAAGGCGTCGGGTTCGGTTTTAAAAAGCCAAAATGCCATATTAAATTTCCTCAATCAGTGAGTTAGTATTTTTTAACTATTGTATAGTATCATTTATGAATTAGGGGATTGAGGAAGAAATAATGAGCCAAGTATTAGATGATTTATTATCGTTGTTGTCACTTGAAGAAATTGAGCAAGGTTTATATCGAGGACAAAGCCAAGATTTAGGGTTTAGAGCGGTGTTTGGCGGTCAAGTTATGGGGCAAGCGCTTTCAGCAGCTAAAGAAACACTGCCTGCGGGGCGTATTGTTCATTCCTTACATTCTTATTTTTTACGTCCAGGCGACGCTGCAAAACCGATTGTGTACGATGTAGAAACTATACGTGATGGTAAAAGTTTTAGCACTCGACGTGTCAGTGCGATTCAGTACGGTAAACCTATTTTTTACATGACAGCGTCGTTTCAAGGTGAAGAGCAAGGGTTATCGCATCAGGCAACCATGCCTGATGTTCCAGCTCCTGAAGAACTGCGTTCTTCGTTAGAGTTTTATCAAGAAAATGCACAGCATATTCCTGAAGCAATCCGTAATAAGTTTATTCGTGAAATGCCGATTGAAATGCGCCCGGTGAACTTTCATAACCCCTTTAAACCTGAAGCCCTAGAACCGGTAAAACATATTTGGTTTAAAGCCAATGGCGATATGCCGGACGATCAACGTATTCATAATTACTTATTGGCGTATGCGTCTGACTTTGAGTTTTTACCAACCGCGCTGCAGCCACATGGTGTGTCGTTTATGCAGCCGAATATGCAAGTAGCGACCATAGATCATGCTATGTGGTTTCATCGTCCATTTAGAATGGATGATTGGATGTTATATACCATTGATAGCCCAAGCGCGAGTTCGGGACGAGGGCTGGTACGTGGGCAGTTTTTTGACCGCCAAGGAAATTTAGTTGCCTCGACGATTCAAGAAGGGGTAATGCGCCAGCGCTAACTCTTTAAAATCCACTATATTGAGTTAATTCAATACAGTGGATAATAAGAGTATGTTACTGACATTGAGCGTGAACAATGTCAGTAATTGATTGCCAAATACGTGCTGGCAACAGTGTTTGCAGTTGCTTGTAGGTCTCGCACAGCTCTTGGCTTCCTTGTAAGCCTGTATCAGATTCACTAATAAGCTTTTGTTCGCGAAGATTGGAAATAAAACTACTAAGTACCTTCTTATCAAAAAACTCCGGCGTTTTAATACCATGTAACGTACCCAAACGCTGTGCCAACACATAGCTTTCACGTTCCAGTTCTGCTTTTGCAATACCTTGGCTGGTTTGAATAAAGCCAATCACAATCGCATAACGTTGCAGAGTAAAGCTTAATGCACGACCAAGCATTTCGAGTTTGGCAAAGCTATCGTTATTTTGAGTCACTTTAATGTTATCACCATCAAGCTCAATTAAGCCTTGATCGCTAAAGTTAGTTAAAATGCGGGTTACATAGCTTTCATCAAGCTCTTGTAAATACCACTCTTTGGCGAATAAGGGATAAAAAGATTTTACCAATTTATGGCAGCGAGTAACGGTACTTTGATGCTGCTTGAATAAATGCAGGGCAACTAAACTCGGCACTGCAAAAATATGCAAAATGTTATTACGGTAATAGTTAAATAAGGTTTTTTCTTTATCGTTTATCGCAATAATTTCACCAAACTCATCACTGATCACATCAAACTTATTCAACTTTAAGGCGTGTTCTAGCAGTTGCTCTGGCGTTTCATCGGGTGCGGTTATTTTATTGCTGTAGCTAGCTTCACGTTGTAATCGCAAATAAAACTCAAGCTGAGCTAGCAGTTTAGGTTTACTCAATGCGTGCTTATCGTTGACTAGCAGAATCATCGCGAGTAAGTTAACTGAGTTAAGTGCGGCTGCATTGTTAATTTTAACCATAACCTGATCAGCAAGATTAGCCACCTGCGGCCCTAACCATTGTGGCTTTTGCACGTCGGTAGCATGAATTGACTCGCGCCAGTCTGGCTGGTTGTCATTTAGGTATTGGTTAATAGAAATAGGGTCACCAAAATTTAAATAACCACGACCATAGTTTTTTAAGTTTTTAATCGCTTTAAAAATACCTAATATCGACTCGCCCTTTTTATCATTACCCGCGAGCTCTTTTAGGTAGGTGTTTATTTCCATTACGTGTTCGTAGCCTATGTATACAGGCACAATGGATACTGGGCGATCAATACCGCGCAGCATTGCTTGTAATGTCATGGCGAGCATGCCGGTTTTTGGGGGTAGTAAACGTCCGGTTCTGCTGCGGCCACCTTCGGTATAAAACTTAACCGAATAACCTTTTATAAATAACTGGCTCAAGTACTCTTTAAATACCGCTGAGTAGAGTTTGTTACCAGCAAATGAGCGACGAATAAAAAATGCACCACTGCGGCGGAATATGCCACCTGCAGGGAAAAAGTTGAGGTTGATCCCAGCTGCGATATGCGGTGGTACAAGGCCTTGATGATAAATAGAGTAGGTTAGCAGTAAGTAATCCATATGACTACGATGACACGGCATGTAGATTATTTCATGACCTTTATTGGTTAGGTCATGAATTTGCTCGGTGTACTTTATATCAATGCCATTATAAAGCTTATTCCAAAGCCACGTTAATATACGATCCGCAACGCGGATGGTGGCATCACTATAATTAGCGGCAATTTCATCCAGCAATTTTAAGGCGTTTTGTCGCGCATGGGCTTGGCTGATGTTTTTTTCAGTGGCCTCGGTTTGAATTGCTTTTTTAATTGTGGGTGATGCTAGTAGTGAGCTAAATAACTGATCACGAGATGGGATTTTAGGCCCTGTAGCAGCCAGCTTTTGACGCTTAAAGTGAACTCGAGCTACACGCAACAGCTTATGAGGAAGTTCATTAACGTCGGCTTTTTCATTAACCAATAAAGATAGGTCGAGTGGCTGGCTAAATCGAATAAAGTTATCTCTTCCTGAAAAAAGTACCACAAAGATTTTTCTAAACCAGCTGGGCGTAAGTGAGTGCGAAAGTAAAGTGCTTAATCCTGGCTTTTCTTTACCCGGCGCTCTGCCCCATAAAATAGTCACAGGCACAACCTGGACATTTTTTTGGCCACTATTTAATAAATGCTCAACAATGTGTTTGCCTTGCGCTAATGCATTGGTAGGTTTTTCTTTATCACCAAATAGCGGGGGAGGGTTTTTAATGCCGATAAAGCGATCTAACGCCTCGTCACCTAATACTTGCTGCTCTGTTGGGTCTGGTAAACCATTTCGTTTACAAACACGTGCCAGTGCCGCTAAATCAAAGCGTGAATTTAAACGCACTATATAAAATGTCGGGTTTTTAGGGTTTAACTCAAATTGCTCTAAAGGTTTTTCAGGCAGTACTTTGCTTTTAACAAACAAGCGGCTAATACCACCAGAGATAAGATTTAAACCATAATTTAAAATACGCATTGACTCACCATAAGAGAGTAGTTACCCAAACCAATATGGGTATATAACAGCAAAATTAGCGCATAGGATAACATAATATCTAAAAAATCCCCTGCAGATTAATCGACAAGCTATGACATTATAAAGACATCATCACTTCCATTGCGTTCACTATTAATAAACTTAGCTATTTTTTAAACGACAATAACAAAGTAATAATGTCTAAATAGTTGTTGCATTTATCACCAGTATCATTATAATACGCAGGCTTTCAAAATTCCCTCGGGAACAAGAAAGAATAAATTAAGCTTGGATTTCAAGCTAATAAACAGGAGTTCCGATTTGGAACTCAACGTAGATATAATCAAACAACCGGCATCTTAATTATTAAGATTGTTTCGGTCGTTTTTTTATGCTCTTTAAATGCTCTTTATATTGAGGTTTAAGAATGTCAAATCAACGCATTCGTATTCGCCTAAAAGCTTTTGACCACCGTTTGATTGACCAATCAACGGCGGAAATCGTGGAAACTGCGAAACGCACTGGCGCACAAGTACGTGGTCCAATTCCACTACCTACACGCTTTGAACGTTTTACTGTACTTACATCACCGCACGTTAACAAAGACGCGCGTGATCAGTACGAGATCCGCACCCATAAACGTCTGATCGACATCGTAGAACCAACTGACAAGACTGTAGACGCACTTATGCGTTTAGACCTTGCTGCTGGTGTTGATGTTCAAATCAGCCTGGGTTAATCGGAAGATTAGAGAGGTTTTAGGAAAATGGCATTAGGTCTAGTCGGTCGTAAAGTGGGTATGACACGTATCTTCACTGAAGATGGTGTATCTATCCCTGTGACAGTTATTGAAGCGACTCCTAACCGCATTGCTCAGATCAAATCTGACGCAACAGACGGTTATAACGCGCTTCAAGTAACCGCAGGCACTAAAAAAGCAAGCCGTGTAAACAAAGCAACAGCGGGTCACTTCGCTAAAGCTGGTGTTGAAGCGGGTCGCGGTCTGTGGGAATTCCGCCTAAATGGTGGTGAAGGCGATTTTGAAGTAGGCGCTGAGCTTACTGTTGAATTATTCAACGAAATCAACAAAGTTGACGTAACCGGTACTTCTAAAGGTAAAGGTTTCCAAGGTGGTGTTAAGCGCTGGAATTTCAGCATGCAAGACGCTACACATGGTAACTCTCTATCTCACCGTGCTCCTGGTTCAATCGGTCAAAACCAATCACCTGGTAAGGTGTTTAAAGGTAAGAAAATGGCCGGTCAAATGGGTAATGAGCAAGTAACAACTCAGAACCTTGAACTAGTTCGCGTTGACGCTGAGCGTAACCTGCTTTTAGTTAAAGGTGCAGTACCTGGCGCTATCGGCGGTGACGTTATCGTTAAACCAGCTGTTAAAGCATAAGTCCTGGAGATTTAGTGATGGAATTAGCAATTAAAGACGCTTCTGGCGCTCTTGAAGTTTCTGAAGCTACTTTTGGACGTGAGTTTAACGAAGCATTAGTACACCAAGTAGTTGTTGCATACGCAGCAGGTGCTCGTCAAGGTACTCGTGCTCAGAAGACACGTTCTGAAGTAAGCGGTGGTGGTAAAAAACCATGGGCTCAAAAAGGTACTGGCCGTGCACGTGCTGGTACAATTCGTAGTCCAATTTGGCGTTCAGGTGGCGTTAGCTTCGCAGCTAAACCACAAGACCACAGCCAAAAAGTAAACCGTAAAATGTACCGCGGTGCGATCAAAAGCATCTTATCTGAATTAGTTCGTCAAGAGCGTTTAATCGTTGTTGAAAGTTTTGGTCTTGAAGCACCAAAAACTAAAGAACTAGTTGCTAAGCTTAAAGAACTTGAGCTTAAAGATGTTCTTATCGTGACTGAAGAAGTAGATGAAAATCTTTTCTTATCGGCACGTAACCTGTACAAGGTTGACACACGTGATGTAGCTGGTATCGATCCTGTAAGCTTAATTGCTTTCGATAAGGTACTAATTACAGCTGCTGCTGTTAAGCAACTTGAGGAGGCGCTAGCATGATCCGTGAAGAACGTCTTTTAAAAGTGATCCTTGCTCCACACATCTCTGAAAAAAGCACAATTGCTGCTGAAGAAAACAACACAATTGTTTTCAAAGTAGTAAATGATGCAACTAAAGCTGAAATTAAAGCGGCAGTTGAGAAGCTTTTTGAAGTAGAAGTAACTGGTGTTCGCACACTTAACGTTAAGGGTAAAACAAAACGTACTGGCATGCGTTTCGGTCGTCGTAGCGACTGGAAGAAAGCTTACGTTACTCTTAAAGAAGGTAGCGAGCTGGACTTTGTCGGCGGCGCCGAGTAATAAGGGGAGTTAGAATTATGGCACTTCAAAAGTGTAAGCCAACTTCTGCGGGTCGTCGTCACCTAGTTAAAGTGGTTAACCCAGATTTACATAAGGGTAAACCTTACGCACCACTATTAGAGAAAAACTCTAAATCAGGTGGTCGTAATAACAATGGTCGTATTACGGTTCGTCATATCGGTGGTGGTCATAAGCAGCATTACCGTTTAATCGATTTTAAACGTACTAAAGATGGCATTCCAGCCACTGTTGAGCGTTTAGAATATGATCCAAATCGTAGCGCAAACATCGCTCTTGTATTATATGCAGACGGTGAGCGTCGTTACATTATCGCACCTAAAGGCTTAAAAGCTGGCGATGCAATCCAGTCTGGTGTTGATGCACCAATCAAACCTGGTAATGCATTACCAATGCGTAATATGCCTGTAGGTTCGACTGTTCACAACGTAGAATTAAAACCAGGTAAAGGTGCTCAAATCGCACGTTCTGCTGGTGCATACGTTCAAATCCTTGCTCGTGATGGTCAATATGTAACATTACGTCTTCGTTCAGGCGAAGTTCGTAAAGTTGAATCTGATTGTCGTGCTACGCTAGGTGAAGTAGGCAATGCTGAGCATATGCTTCGTTCACTTGGTAAAGCAGGTGCAAATCGCTGGCGTGGTATTCGTCCGACAGTTCGTGGTGTTGCCATGAACCCGGTTGATCACCCACACGGTGGTGGTGAAGGTCGTACATCTGGTGGTCGTCATCCTGTGTCTCCATGGGGTAAACCGACTAAAGGTGCTAAGACGCGTAAGAACAAGCGTACGGATAAATTTATAGTACGTCGTCGTACTAAGTAATATTGAGGAATAGCCATGCCACGCTCTCTCAAGAAGGGTCCTTTTATAGACCTACACTTGCTGAAGAAGGTAGAGAAAGCTTTGGAAAGCGGTGAAAAGAAGCCAATTAAAACTTGGAGCCGTCGTTCAATGATCATACCTAACATGATCGGATTGACCATTGCTGTCCATAATGGTCGCCAGCATGTACCAGTTTTCGTTTCTGACGAAATGATCGGTCACAAACTAGGTGAATTTGCACCAACTCGCACTTACCGTGGCCATGCTGCGGATAAGAAAGCGAAGAAACGTTAAGAGGGGAAGATAAATGCAAGCATTAGCTAAACATAAATTCGCCTCTGGTTCGGCGCAAAAAGCACGTCTAGTTGCAGATCAGATCCGCGGGTTACCTGTCGATCGCGCACTAGAAATCCTGGCGTACAGCCCGAAAAAAGCGGCTGTATTAGTTAAGAAAGTACTTGAGTCTGCTATTGCTAACGCAGAGCATAACGAAGGTGCTGACATTGATGAGCTACGTGTAACAACGATCTTTGTGGACGATGGTCCAACAATGAAACGTATTATGCCACGTGCTAAAGGACGCGCAGACCGCATCCTTAAGCGTACAAGCCACATCACTGTTGTGGTTTCAGATAGCTAGGAGATATAAGTAATGGGACAAAAAGTTCATCCTACTGGTATTCGCCTAGGTATATCTAAACCTTGGGTTTCTACCTGGTACGCGAATTCAAAAGATTTCTCTGCACAGCTTTTTGGCGATCACAAAGTACGTACATTCCTTACTAAGGAATTGAAAGCGGCTTCTGTGTCTAAAATCGTTATTGAGCGTCCAGCAAAATCTATCCGAGTAACTATTCACACGGCTCGTCCGGGTGTTGTTATCGGTAAAAAAGGCGAAGACGTAGAAAAATTACGTCAAGCGGTAACTAAAATCGCTGGTGTACCTGCTCAGATTAATATTTCTGAAGTACGTAAACCAGAACTAGATGCACAACTAGTAGCAGACGGCATTGCCTCTCAGCTAGAGCGTCGTGTTATGTTCCGTCGCGCTATGAAGCGTTCGGTACAAAATGCAATGCGCATCGGTTCTAAAGGGATTAAAGTTGAAGTTAGCGGTCGTCTTGGCGGCGCAGAAATCGCACGTTCAGAATGGTATCGTGAAGGTCGTGTACCTCTACATACTCTTCGTGCTGATATCGACTACGCAACTTCTGAAGCCTTAACCACTTACGGTATCATTGGTGTTAAAGTTTGGATCTTCAAAGGCGAAGTTATTGGTGGTTTACCACTAGTACAAGAGCAAGAGAAGCCAGCTAAACGCGCACCAAAGAAAGCCAAAAAAAGTGCTAAGTAGAGGTAGCGAGTAATGTTACAGCCAAAACGTACAAAATTCCGTAAAATGCATAAAGGCCGCAACCGTGGTCTAGCGCAAAACGGTAACAAAGTAAGCTTCGGTACTTTCGGTTTGAAAGCTACTGGTCGTGGCCGCATGACTGCTCGTCAAATCGAAGCAGCTCGTCGTGCTATGACACGTCACGTGAAACGTCAAGGTAAAATCTGGATCCGTGTCTTCCCTGACAAGCCGATCACAGAAAAGCCTCTTGAAGTTCGTATGGGTAAAGGTAAAGGTTCTGTTGAATATTGGGTTGCTGAAATTCAGCCTGGTAAAGTACTTTACGAAATGGAAGGTGTTTCAGAAGAGCTTGCTCGTGAAGCGTTTAACCTTGCTGCTCGTAAGCTGCCATTCAAAACAACTTTCGTAACTCGGACGGTAATGTGATGAAAGCAAACGAACTAAAAGATAAAAGCGTAGAAGAGCTTAATGCTGAACTTCTAGGTCTTCTTCGTGAGCAGTTTAACCTGCGCATGCAAGCAAGCACTGGTCAGCTAGCTCAGACACACACGCTAAGAACAGTACGTCGCGATATCGCGCGTGTAAAAACAATTATTAACCAGAAGGCAGGTCAATAATGAGCGATAAAATTCGTACTCTTCAAGGCCGTGTAATCAGCGACAAGATGGAAAAATCTTTCACTGTTGCTATCGCACGTTACGTGAAGCACCCAATCTATGGGAAATTCATCAAACGTACGACTAAGTTACACGTACATGACGAAAATAACACTGCAAAAGCGGGTGACACTGTCACTATCCGTGAATGCGCTCCAATCTCTAAGAACAAATCTTGGACTTTGGTAGATGTTGTTGAACGTCCAAAACAAGCTTAATTTTTAATTAAGTATGTTTTATAAGAAACCCCAGCTTTTGCTGGGGTTTTTTTTGCGTTTAAAAAAGCGATAAGTTTGAAGCTTTCAGCCTTCAGAAGTAAGTAAATTATAGCGCCGAAGTTTGGGTTGAGTGTTACGAACCTAAGTGCAAAAAATAATATTATAAAATAGGTGTAAGAAAAGCCTTTGCAAATGCAAAGGCTTATGCTTTTCTGCGAAGCCCGAAGCCCGAAGCCCGAAGCCCGAAGCCCGAAGCCCGAAGCCTTTTACCAAATCATCTCTACAAATTCAGGATGATCGATATACGGGTTACGGTTTCCCTGAAATTCAAACGCTGCTTGGTTGCGGTCTAATTCCATTTGGCTAACAGGATCGTTGTTGTGCCACTTTAACAACATGGCCACAACCCAGCTTTCAAATACTTGGGTACTGGTGCCATTAAGCACGTCATTACTAGCTGCTGTGTTATTTTGCCAAGCACCAATTACGTTTTGATAGCGGGTTGCCATGTAAAAATAAGCACGAGCAAAGTCACCTTTAAATTCATCAATAGGTTCAAATACAGTACCGTTGTAATTAATCGTATTACTTGCAGAGCCTAATTTACTGCCGTTGGTTGAGGTAAACGAAGCGCTTGCTACTTCACCGAACGGGAAGTTGCTTCGTTTTGAATTTACATAGCCGTCAGTGGCGTAAATATGATGAACATCAGAGTTCATCGGTTCAACTTTTCCACCAAACCAACTTTTAGGGAACGAATGCTCTCGGTTGTAGCAATCTGCCTCACCACTGTAGGTGCCACATTGATCGCTAACGGCTGTGTATATGTAGCTATCAGAGCCATTGGGCTTCTCGCTGTACATATCTAAAATACTATTATCGTTTTCAAAGTATTTATCACGCGCCGATGCGTCGTAAAAACTCCAAATAGCGGAATACCCCTGAGCATTATGATTATTAATAATGTTATAAAGCTCAGTTTTTAGCGTGTAACCAGACAAGCCTTGAGTTGTCACATAGTAGCCGGTTGGCGTCGGTGTTGGCTCAGTGCTTCCTAATGAGAAAGCGGTAGCCTCGGTTGTTTGAAAACTAGCTCCACTGGCGAGCAATGTGCTTTCATTATTCAAGGCGTAGCTACCACTGCCATATGAACAGCAAATACCATCGCCATAGCTGTCATTAATAGTAAATGTATACTCACCATCGGCTACGCATAATTGTTCGGTATATTGGGTGTTTGCAGCATACCCACTTCCGCTTGCAACGACACCGGTTTGGTTGTGCGCTATTTGCCAGCTGGTTTCTTCGCCGTAGTTATCTGTGGTTAGGCTAAAAGTAAGGCCGTTATCTGCGCAGCTTGGAGAGCCACTGCTGTCATTACTAGGCAAGAAGTTATCAACATAAACTAACTCGCTACCATCAAATCCCGTTGTATCATAAAAGCGTAAGCCGACATCAATGGTTTTATTACTATCGGCTGTGTAGCTGTAAGTAATGGTTTGCCATTGGTTGGTTTGTGCTGGATTTGAATAGCCTTGATAACCATCTATCAACAAACGCGCCTTAAGATGGCCTTCGGTATGATACACATCTACTGAGAACTCATAAGTTTTACCCATTTCAACAGCGACTTGCTGCAAAAAATCAGTATTGCTTTGTGTGCCTGTATTAACGCTAATCGCTGCTGCTTGTGAGCCTGTGCTTACGACTGTGCTGTTGGCAGATACGTTAATACCGCTATCAATCACTGTCCACGCATCTGGGGTGTTGCCACTGTATTGTTCAAAGTTGCCATTAACCACATTAGCCATCGCGGGTAATGAGGATAATAACAAGGTGCTCAAAAGTAATTTGTTTTTATATATACCGTGTAACATAGGTGTTCCTATTTATATTTTTGCGTAATATACCTTAGAACATTAAAGTTACAAAATTGTTAAATTAAAATTTCATAAAAGACAATAAAACCCTTTTAGGTCTATTTCGCAGGTTTTTAGGTAACTTAATAACTAAATGGAATATCAAAGCAGATTCTATTCTTTTTTTATCTATGCTTAGGCGGCTATCCTGCATACTCAATTAACCTCAACAGAACTTTCTGAGTGAGGTGGCACTCATTTTAAACAATGTGAACAAGCATTGTGTTTAACGTTCAGGGTTATGAGGAAAAATTCATGTTGTTAGGTCAACTCAATGCGCTAGCAAGTCCGCTTTCGCAAGAGCAAGTACAAAAGCTACAAGGTTTAGTGGCTGAGCTTAATCCAATTCAGCAAGCGTGGGTTAGCGGCTACTTAGCTGCTAATGCTAATTCTGCAGCGCTAGGCGCACCAGCTTCAGTTACACCCGCAACCTCGGAAGCGGCAGCGTTGACCATTTTATATGGTTCGCAAACAGGTAATGCTAAAGCGGTGGCGACTAAACTTAAAGAGCAAGCTGAGTCTCGCGGCTTAGCAACAAAACTGGTTAGTATGTCAGATTACAAACCGACAGCCCTGAAAAAAGAAAAGTTTTTAACCGTTGTTGTATCGACTTACGGCGAGGGTGAGCCACCAGAAGACGCCGAAACACTGTATGAATTTTTAATTACTAAAAAAGCGCCAAAGCTTGATGGTGTCAAAGTTGCAGTATTAGGTTTAGGTGATTCTAGCTATGAATTTTTCTGCCAAACCGCTAAAGACTTTGAAGAGCGTTTAACTAAATTAGGTGCAGAGGTTATTCATCAACGCGCCGACCTAGACGTTGATTATGATGACGAAGCAGCCACTTGGATTGAGGGCGCATTAAATGCGTTTGAACCAGACTTAAAAGCCCAGCAAGGTGCGACAGGCGGTCAAGTTGTTTCTATGCCATTTGGCGCTCCTGCAGCAGCGGCTAGTCAGTACACAAAGCAAAATCCGTTTGCGGCAGAGCTAAGCTTAGTGCAAAAAATTACCGGTCGTGATTCAACCAAAGATGTACGCCATGTTGAAATTTCACTAGAAGGGTCAGACATTACGTATACACCTGGTGATTCACTCGGTATTTACTTTTTAAATGATGAAGCCCGTGTAGATGAGCTACTAGCGCAAACGCAAATTGATCCAACTAGCCGCGTTAAACTTGGCGATGAAGAACTCAGCGTACGTGATGCCTTAATTGAAAAACTAGAGCTAACACAATCCTACCCTGGGTTTGTTGAAAAGTACGCCACGGCTACAGGCACGCCTGAGCTGCTTAAACTAGTAGAAGATAAAGGCGCAATGCGCGAATACATTGAGCCTCGTCAAATCTTTGATGTGGTTGCACAAAACCCAGCTAAATTAGAAGCGCAAACACTAGTTGATTGCCTGCGTAAATTACAAGCACGTTTATATTCAATTGCCTCTAGCCAAGCTGAGGTTGAAGATGAGGTGCACTTAACTATTGCATTGGTTGAGTTTGAAGCGTTTGGCACAGAGCACTTAGGTGGTTGTTCAGGGTACTTAGCACGCCGCGCAGAAGAAGGCTGTAAAGTAAAAGTATTCAGTGAACATAACGATAACTTCCGCTTACCAGTAAGCGATGACACACCAATTATTATGGTTGGCCCAGGTACTGGTATTGCGCCATTTCGCGCCTTTTTACAAGAGCGTGATGCACGAGAAGCAACAGGTAAAAACTGGCTGTTTTTTGGTAACCCACACTTTACTCAAGACTTCTTGTACCAAGTAGAAATTCAAGGGTATTTAAAGTCAGGTTTACTAAGTAAGGTCGATGTGGCGTTTAGCCGTGACCAAGCAGAAAAAGTTTATGTACAAGACAAGTTACGTAAAAACTCAAAAGAAGTGTTTGATTGGTTAGAAGCGGGAGCTCATTTTTATGTGTGTGGCGATGCTAACCGCATGGCAAAAGATGTGCACAATGCCTTAGTTGATATCATTAGCGAAAACACTGGTAAAAGCTATGAAGACGCAGAGCAGTACTTAAAAGACTTAAGAAGTGCAAATCGCTATCAGAAAGACGTGTACTAAGTGCACATTGCTTACTTTATAAAAAATAACGCTAACAGCCGTCACTGTAACAAATTTAGGATTAAACATGAGCGAACAAGATAAAAACGTAAAGCTTTCTGATAACGAGCGTTTGAAAAGAGAAAGCAACTTTTTACGTGGCACCATAGAGCAAGATTTAAAAGACGAGATCACAGGTGGTTTTACCGCCGATAACTTCCAGTTAATTCGTTTTCACGGCATGTATCAACAAGATGATCGCGATATTCGTCCTGAACGTGCTAAACAAAAGCTAGAGCCACTGCATAATGTGATGCTACGGGCACGTATGCCTGGCGGTATTATTAAGCCAGAGCAATGGCTTGCAATTGATAAATTTGCTGGTGATAAAACCAGTTATGGCAGTATTCGTTTAACTACTCGCCAAACATTTCAGTTTCATGGTGTATTAAAACCTGAAATTAAAGGTATGCATCAATTGCTTAATAGTGTTGGAATTGATTCGATTGCCACCGCTGGTGATGTTAACCGTAATGTATTATGTACTACCAATCCGGTTGAATCTGAGTTACATCAAGAGGCCTACGAGTGGGCGGCAAAAATTTCTGAACACTTATTACCTAAAACGAAGGCATACGCTGAAATTTGGCTCAATGGCGAAAAATCTGAAACTACAGAAGAGCCTATTTTAGGTTCAACGTATTTACCGCGTAAGTTTAAAACTACAGTAACGATTCCACCTAATAATGAGGTGGACGTACATGCTAACGATTTAAACTTTGTGGCGATTGCTGAGGATGGCAAACTCGTTGGTTTTAACGTGCTAGTAGGCGGCGGTTTGGCGATGACCCATGGCGATACAGCAACCTATCCACGTAAAGCGGACGACTTTGGCTTTATTAGCCTAGAAGATACGTTAAAAATTGCTGAGCACGTGGTATCTGTTCAGCGTGATTGGGGCAACCGCTCAAATCGTAAAAATGCAAAAACTAAATACACACTCGATCGTGTTGGCACCGAAGTATTCAAAGCTGAAGTTGAAAAGCGCGCAGGCGTGAACTTTGCACCAAGCCGCCCTTATGAGTTTACTCACCGAGGGGATCGTATTGGTTGGGTAGAAGGCATTGATGGTAAGCACCACTTAACCTTATTTATTCAAAGCGGTCGTATTTTAGACTACCCAGATAAGCCGCTTAAAACAGGGTGTCGCAAAATTGCAGAAATTCATCAAGGTGATTTTCGCATGACGGCAAATCAAAACTTAATTATTGCCGGTGTTCCGGCCGATCAAAAAGCAGTAATTGAAGAAATAGCCCGCAATCATGGTTTGATTGACGATAAGGACACTGAGCAACGCAAAAATTCAATGGCGTGTGTGGCATTGCCAACTTGCCCATTAGCTATGGCCGAAGCTGAGCGTTACTTACCGAGTTTAATTGAAAAAATAGAAGGCTTATTAGCCAAACACGGGGTGCCAAATGACAGCATTATTATGCGTGTAGTTGGTTGTCCGAATGGCTGTGGTCGTGCCATGCTAGCAGAAGCAGGCTTGGTCGGCAAAGGCCCAGGTAAGTACAACGTTTACCTTGGGGGGAATACTGAGGGTACACGTATTCCAAAGCTTTACCTTGAAAATGTTGGCGAAGAGGTTTACTTAGAAGCATTCGATAAACTCATTGGGCAATGGGTTAGTGAACGTGATGATGGCGAATGTTTTGGTGATTTTGTGATCCGCAAAGGTATTGTTGCAGAAGTAAAAGTATCCGTTACCGATTTTTACGCATAATTTAAAAGCAGCGCAAAGCGCTGGTGAGGTTTAAAGTTGACCATGAGTGAATTTAAAAACATATTACAGCTAGATAAGCAAAGCCAACAGGCTATGTTAGCTGATGCGAACGGTTTGCTGGCTGACATGAGCGCAGAGCAGCGCGTTGCATGGGCACTTGAAAATTTGCCTGACACTGCGTTTTTATCATCGAGCTTTGGTATTCAGGCTGCAGTTATGTTGCATTTAATGACTGCACAGCGCCCAGATATACCTGTGGTATTAACCGATACAGGCTACTTATTTCCAGAAACCTATCAGTTTATAGAGCAAATGACTTCGCAGTTATCACTTAACCTAAAAGTGTATAAAGCGCAGCTGAGCCCTGCATGGCAAGAGGCTAAATTTGGAAAATTATGGGAGCTAGGTGAGGCAGGCATTAAGCAATACAACCAGCTCAATAAAGTAGAGCCAATGACACGCGCTTTAAAGGAGCTAAATGCGAGCACTTGGTTTAGTGGCCTACGTCGAGATCAATCTTCAAGCCGTGCTGAAAAGCAAGTACTAGAAATAAGCCGAGGTACGGTAAAAGTGTATCCCATTATTGAATGGAATAATCGCGATGTATATCAGTATCTAACAAAGCATAATTTGCCATACCATCCATTATGGGAGCAAGGTTATGTGTCGATGGGGGATGTGCACACCACGCGTAAACTAGAGCCCGGCATGAGTGAAGAGGAAACCCGTTTTTTTGGCTTGAACCGTGAATGTGGCTTACATATTGATGGTGATGGAATTTAATTACCTTATTATTCAAAGCTATAAAATGAAAAAACGCAGCCTTTGCTGCGTTTTTTATTGTTTAATATTTGCTGAATTGATTCTTTTTTATTATATTGGTTGTGATGATGGATTAAACACACAGCAGGAACGCTATGAAATACTTCACCTATTTAGCAGTGTCAGTGATGATAATTGCTGTTATATTATTGTTTTATATTAAAAAACCCAATGGCCAGCCTTGGCTAAGCACCTCTCATGTTTATAATGAATCAACAGAGATCAAGAATGAAATGATAGCGCTTTCATCTAGCGCGTTAGATAGTATTACCTCAGCAATTACCACAGCGGGTGAAAAAATCACTGGGGCTACCTTTGAGACAGAAACTCCTAAGCCAATTTATAAATGGCAAGACGAGCAAGGACAATGGCATTTCTCAGATGTACCAAACAAGAATGGTAAAAGCGAAGTGGTAAAGCTTAACCCCGCCGATATTAATGTAGTGGTTGCAGAAGATACCGCCATTTTGAGTGGCAGTGCTAAATCAGCAGTAAAGCCTTTTCCTCAGCGAGCACCAGCGATATACAACAGTGAATCAATTAATAAGCTGTTTGAAGATGCTGAAAAAGCTAAAAAGAGAATAGAGCAACGCAGTAAAGAGGTCGAAAGTTTTAGCGGCTTTTAGTTTTGAGGTGTTTTTGCTGTGTCTTCAAATAACGCTTTTCTGCTTCCATTAATAATATAGTTAAGTATATTTTTGTGGGCAACGATAAAAGTACGCCAATTGCAATACAGGCAGCTGCAGTAATAATACCTTTAATGCCGAACTGGTTGGTAAAGTAGCTCGATACAATTAAACCATGGCCTGTCACTATTAAGCACAATCCAAGCAAAATCGATGTTTTAAGTAGTCTTATTATTACAATTGAAGACATAGCGACCTCTGCGCAGCGTGTCTTCTTAGTGTATGTAATCTTTATAAAGCGGCATTGATTTAGCGCAAGCATCCATTAATAATATAAAAAAGCCCAGCTCATTACTGAGCCGGGCTGCATTTTCGTTTTAAGTTGTTAGTCGAGCATATTGCGCAGTACGTACTGTAAAATACCGCCATGTTTGTAGTAATCCCACTCTTTCGGAGTATCAATACGCACATCGGCACTAAAGCTAACTTGTTTACCTTCACTGTTAGTCGCAATCACACTGACTTCGTCGGTTTTATCGTATAACCCTTGAATATCAAATTGCTCTTGCCCAGTTAAGCCTAGTGATTCATGGCTTTCACCTTCTTTAAATTGTAAAGGAAGTACGCCCATACCAATTAAATTAGAGCGGTGAATACGCTCATAGCTTTGTGCTATCACAGCTTTAATACCGAGTAATAATGACCCTTTTGCAGCCCAATCTCGCGAAGAGCCAGTTCCATACTCTTTACCTGCTAGAACCACTAGTGGTGTTCCACTTTCTTGATATGCCATTGCCGCGTCATAAATACTTTCTAGCTTATCATCAGGTTGAGTGCGGGTAACACCGCCCTCGGTACCTGGAGCTAGTAAGTTTTTAAGGCGCACATTAGCGAACGTACCGCGCATCATTACTTCGTGATTACCACGTCGTGATCCATAAGAGTTAAATTGCGCTTTTTCAACCCCATTTTCTTGTAGGTAAAGCCCTGCGGGTGCCTCTGCCTTAATTGCACCTGCTGGTGAAATATGATCGGTAGTCACCGAGTCACCCAGTTTAGCTAAACAACGCGCACCCTCAATAGTTGGAATACCCGGTGGTTCAACACTCATACCGTCAAAGAAGGGGGCTTTTTTAATATAAGTCGAAGCACTGTCCCAATCGTAAAGTTTACCATCAGGTATTTGAATTTTTTGCCAGCGACTGTCGCCATCGTAAACATTGGCGTAGCTTTTTTCGAACATCTCTTTAGTTACCGTACTTTTTACTAGTTCACTTACTTCTTTAACGCTCGGCCAAATATTTTTAAGGTAAATATCGTTACCATGCTTATCTTGCGCGAGTGGCTCGTTGTAAACATCAATATCGGTTCTACCCGCTATGGCATAGGCAACCACTAAAGGAGGCGACGCTAAAAAGTTCATTTTAACATCTTGATGTATGCGCCCTTCAAAGTTACGGTTACCCGATAAAATTGAGCTTACAACTAATTTGTGTTTTTGAATCGCCTCACTAATTTCATCAGCAAGTGGGCCTGAATTACCAATACATGTGGTACAGCCATAACCAACTAAATTAAAGCCAAGCGCATCCAAGTCATCCATCAACCCTGCTTTTTCAAGGTAATCGGTGACCACCTGAGAACCTGGTGCAAGTGAAGTTTTAACCCAAGGTTTTACATTAATACCTAACTGACGTGCTTTTTGAGCTACTAAACCGGCAGCTAAGATAACACTTGGGTTAGATGTGTTTGTACAGCTAGTAATTGCAGCAATAACACAGGCACCATCATTTAACTCAAACTCTTCTCCATTAAAGTTTACTTTTGCTGCGCCCATAAACTGCGCTTCATCAGTTGGTTCATCTGGATTGGTAGTAGGGCCTTCGCTTTCAATACGCGCTTGCTCTTCATCGCTTTTATCACGACGTGCCATACGCTCGTCTTGAAAGTCTTTTAAGTGCTGACCAATAACCTTGCCGGCTTTATCCAAAGTAATTCTATCTTGCGGGCGTTTAGGGCCTGCGAGGCTTGGCACAACATCATCTAAAGTTAGTTCAAGCTTATCGGTATAATGTGCTTCGTCGCCATCGTTACGCCATAAGCCTTGGTGTTTAGCGTAATCTTCAATTAGTTTAAGCTGCTTCTCATCGCGATTAGTTAAGCGTAAGTAATTAATCGTTTCATCATCAATAGGGAAAATACCACAGGTTGCGCCATACTCTGGCGCCATATTAGCGATAGTTGCTCTATCGGCAAGTGGTAAGTCGGCAAGGCCGTCACCATAAAACTCAACAAACTTACCTACCACACCGTGGTTACGCAGCATTTCAGTAACAGTAAGTACTAAATCGGTTGCTGTAGTGCCCTCAGGTAAGCGACCATTTAATTTAACACCCACAACCTGTGGAATAAGCAAGCTAATAGGTTGGCCAAGCATGGCGGCTTCGGCTTCAATGCCGCCTACACCCCAGCCAAGTACGCCTAAACCATTAATCATCGTTGTATGAGAATCTGTACCGACTAGTGTATCTGGATAGGCTAACGATTTGCCGTTTTTTGTATCATTAAATACTACGCGGGCTAAATACTCTAAATTCACTTGGTGAACTATACCGGTTGCAGGTGGTACAACTTTTAAGTTATCAAATGCGGTTTGTCCCCAACGTAAAAATTCGTAACGCTCTTTGTTACGCTCATATTCTAATTTTGAGTTTAAGTCGAATGAACCATCTTTACCGTAACCATCCACTTGCACCGAGTGATCAATTACCAGCTCAGCAGGAGAAAGTGGGTTTATTTTTGCAGGATCACCACCGAGTTTTTCCATTGCATCGCGCATGGCAGCTAAATCAACAATTGCAGGGACACCGGTGAAATCTTGCATTACTACGCGGGCTGGAGTGAAAGCTACCTCGGCAGAGGGCTTCGCTTTTGGATCCCAATCTAATAAGGCCTGAATATCTTGTTCTTTAATATTCACACCATCTTCGTTACGTAGTAAGTTTTCTAGCAATACTTTTAACGAGAAAGGCAGGCGTTTGGCTTTATCGCCAAGTCCCATGAGCGAGTTGATATGATACTGCTCGCCATTGATAGTGAGCTGTTGTTGGGTGTCGAAACTATTTTTCATTATTTGTCCCTTCAATAAATTAGATTAATATTCTTGTAAAAGTGACCTCTGTAGTGATTTGCAAAGTGTGTACCATGATAAAAAATACCATATTGTATAATTTATTTTGGTCGTTATTTAAATAGAGATGAAGGCCAAAAGTTAAAATTCAAGGGATACTCTGAGTAATAATTGGCCACAAAACTAAACTCAAAAAAGTGCTATTTAAAGTAGTCCTGTTGTTTTAAATGGAAACTTAAATACACCAATGCAATCGCAATTATGGTGACTGCAATAGGCATAAAAATAGCGCTAATACCAAACAAGTTGATGCTATTAATAATCATAAAATTATAGTATTGCTGAGCTAAAACCGCTGCCAAAGAGATTATTAATGTTAATCTGGCTAGAGACTTTTTGAATAACAAAAGTACGCATCCTAATGCGCCGCCAAATACCGCAATAGCAAACGCTAAAGTAGCCCATAGAGGTTGGCTGTTATAAGCAAGTTGTTGTTCTTCAGGTAGTTTACTTATCATCTCTGGAGAGAGAAACAGCTGCATGACAAATGCAAGAATACCTAATATGTTCCATAATAAGGCAGTAATAAGTACGGGTTTTATCCAGCGGTTTGAGGTGTTTTCTGACATGTAAGCATCTATTTTTTATTATTGATATTCTATTAAAGAATAAAAAAGCCAGTGATGCAAACTGGCTTTTAATAACACATATAACTTAAGCAAATGTTAGCCAAATGAAATAGGGCGACGACCCGTTTTTTCATCAACTTTAGGCTTTTTAGTGCGTTTGCGTTTATTTTTAGCCGGCTCTGTTGTTGCTACTGGCGCGGCTTTTTCTGCTGTAACTGTTTCATCAATAACTGGACGTTCTGCTGGAGTGGCATCTTCACTTAACGTTAATTGAAACAACTCGCCATCAAATGCAAGTACATCACCGCTGTATAATTTTTTCCGTTTGATTGTACAAATTTCATGGTTAACACCGACATAGCCTTCGCTAATTAGGTTTTTTGCTTGACCACCACCTTCAACAAGATCTAATACCTTTAATAATTTGCACAGCTCTATAGGCTCTTCTTCTAACTCAACTTCTATATATTCTTCGTTCATCATGTTTCTCAGTGGGGGTGGTATTAGCTGTAGTATAAAGGCTCAGTGGCTATTTTGCACCAAAGTGAGCTTGTTAGGTGAGTTGATTATGTGATTTTTTATGAAACTTTTTATCTCTTTTTATAGTCTTTAAAAAAACTGAAGTAATTTAGGGTTAAGCTTCACGCGAAAAAAATTACACATTGGCGCGCTAATTGCCAATATCGGCCGTATAAGAGATTGAATATAAATAATGGAGTAAAACATGGGCATAAGATTAGCGATGAAAAAAGAGCTAATGGGCTTAGAGCATTCAGATCTGTTAACCGCTGATGATGTAAGAGCGCATCTAGCACAACAGGTAAAAGAAGACACTGAACGTGGCTTTTCAGTTATCTCTAAGTTTAACGATACCCATAGCCAGCTAACTAGCGGGCTTAAAACCAAACAAAGTGAGCTAGTATTTGAGCGTCATCGGTTATTTAATGAAGTGCTGTACAAACGTCAGAGTGTCGATGCATGGCTAAATAACCAGACTTCAGGTTAAACAGCCAAATAAATTAAGTTGCGATTTTAAATCACTCCTTTAGACTACACTTGTAATCAACGGGGGTGATAATGAAAAATGGAATTTTAGCGTGTGCACTCATGCTATTGTTGAGTGCATGCCAACAGCCTACAGTGTATATATTTAGTAAAGGTTTATCGGACTCACAGCGCCAGCAGTTAGAGGCAGCACTCAAAACACAATCCCTACCTTACGAATATGTTGAACACGAAATCCCTCGGGAATTTGGCGTAGCTACTTTACTATTATCAAATGATAGAATTTTACGCCAAGAAACAGAGCAGTTAGCTACTATTATGCAGGGGTTAGGGTCTGTTGATCTTTGCGGATTAAAATTTGTTCAAACTAGGGGCGATTTAATCGCGGCGCGAGGTTTGTAACCTAGTGGGCTAAGTCAAAACCGAGGAACAAAGAGTAAATTGCCCCTAGGAAGAACCCGAAGGGCAGCGCCTGTTTGGTATTAATGCGGCGTTATCGCCTATTTATGGGGAATAACCACACTACATAGGCTCTGCCTTGCCTAAATACCAAACAGGCTGCTGTAAATTTAACCTTGAAAGGTTAACAGACCCTAAGTTATCAACCCGAAATTAGCTACACCACACGCGCAAATCACTTTTATGGTGATGGTAATATTGGTTTTTATCTAAAAAATACTAATGCGGATGACGCTTTTACCATGCCTTCTCGGTTGCGAACAACCCAGTGCGAAAAAGGTGAGTTTAATGACCTAGCCGTAACCTTTACTGATCAACATGCTGAGTTCACATTAATCAGCGGCGCAAAAGTCACATTGAAATGGGAATATTTATACGGCTATTTGGTTATTTACTACAGCAATTATTCACAAACCTACACTCATTCACAGCCATTGGTTGAGACACCTTTTGGCGATAAACCATCAGACACATATACCATAACAGCTCATGTAAATAAGCCAGGCTGGCTTAATTGCTCAATGCAGGTTGTTTATATGGATTAAGTTAACTGTTAACCATGCTCTTCTATATGCTCCGAGAGTTTTGCAATGCGCAGGCTCATACCTTCAATAATACGGTCTTTAATTTTTTCACGTATAACATTAGGTAGGCGGGTAAGGGCATCGGCAGTAATAGCCAGTACTATAGCGCTTTCCTTAGCGCGTGCATTAATACTGCGCTCTCGGTTATTAATAAATGCACCTTCACCAATAAATTCACCAGGCTCTATACTGCCCAGTTCCAGTAAGTGATTGTGCTTAAACACCATTAAAGATCCACTGAGCACAATAAACAGTCGCTTGTCATTATCAAATTCTTTAAATAAAAACTGGTTTTTATTTATCAAATAGAGCAAACCAAACGACTCAAGCAGAATTTGGCGCTCATTAAGTGTGAATTCTTTAAAAAAATCTAAGCGATTTATAATCTCCATTTGCTTAAACAAAGGGATGTTCTCAATTAACTTCATTAATAACCTAGGACGCTAGCCTTATAAAATATCAGCTAATATTGCGCTCTTTTAATTTTCGGGTCAACGTATTGCGACCCCAACCAATTTTTACTGCGGCTTCTTGTTTATGGCCAGAACAATTAGCGAGTGCTGTTTTTATTAAGCGGGTTTCTAGCTGGGCTTGAATATCAGGCCAAATATTTTCTTTACCTTGTTTAAACTCTTGATTAAGCCACTGCTGAAATGAATCTAGCCAATCGCCTTCTTGGGTTGCGGCGGCATTATCAATAATTTCAGGAGGTAAATCTTGCTCACCAATCAGCTCTCCAGGCGCCATAACGGTTAACCAGCGGCAGGTGTTTTCAAGTTGACGAACATTCCCTGGCCAATTAAATAAACAAAGTTGTTTAATTGCTTTAGGGCTTAATACTTTACTATCTACTTGCAGGTCTTTTGCACTTTTATGTAAAAAGTGTAGCGCTAAGCGCTCTATATCTTCAGGGCGCTCGCGTAAGGCAGGTAAACGTAGGCGAACCACGTTTAAGCGATGAAATAAATCATCTCTAAACTTACCTTGTTTTACCAGCTCTTCTAAATTTTGATGGGTGGCAGCAATAATGCGTACATCTACTTTTATACTTTGATGGCCGCCAACGCGGTAAAACTCGCCATCGGCTAATACGCGCAATAAGCGGGTTTGTACATCCAGTGGCATATCACCGATTTCATCCAAAAATAAGGTACCGCCATTCGCTTGTTCAAAGCGACCTTTACGCACGCTATCTGCCCCTGTAAAAGCGCCTTTTTCGTGGCCAAACAGTTCAGATTCAACTAATTCTTTAGGGATAGCGGCCATATTAAGGGCAATAAATTGGTTTTCTTTCCGCGGGCTATGGTTATGCAGAGCGCTGGCAACCAGCTCTTTACCAGTACCTGACTCACCATTGATCAGTACGCTCATACTCGATGCTGAGAGTTTACCTATGGCACGAAACACTTCCTGCATAGCAGGGGCCTCACCAATAATATGGGCGCTTTTGGGGGGCGCGCTTTTACGTTTGGTTTTTTTAGTTGAATTAGCTCGATAAGCACTTTCCACCAGTGCAACCGCTTCATTTAAATCAAATGGCTTGGCCAAATACTCAAATGCGCCTTTTTGGAATGCATTAACGGCTGAATCAAGGTCTGAGTGGGCGGTCATAATGATTACAGGTAGCCCTGGCGTTTGCTCTGCTATTAGCTCAAGTAACGCCATACCGTCCATACCAGGCATTCGCACATCGGAAATCAACACGCTAGGTTGACTAAATTTTAGCGCGTTAAGTACGTTTTGTGCATCTGCAAAACTTTCTACTTCAAACCCTGCGCGAGTCAGTGCTTTTTCTAGTACAAAGCGAATTGAGGCATCATCATCTACAAGCCAAGCTGTTTTCATGCAAACTCCAAAGTATTAATCTGTAAACGGCAGATAAATATTAAATTCAGTATGTCCCGGCCAACTATCACATTCGATATAGCCATCATGTTGATCAATCAAGGTTTGCGCTATAGATAATCCAAGTCCCGAGCCACCTTCTTTATTGGTGGTCATAGGGTAAAATAAGGTGTCGCGTAAATTGGCATCAATACCCGGGCCGTTATCCATTACTTGAATAAGGAGTGCCTTTTTAGGGGCTTTGCCAGGACGACGATGCTGGTAATTAATCCGCGTTTTTATTTTTATTTCGCCACCATCTACCAATGCTTGTTGTGCATTACGCACAATATTTAGCACTACCTGTTGAACTTTGCTCTGATCAATATAAACATCAGGAATACTCGGATCGTAGTCTTTAACTAACCTAATATCGCGGTTGTTATCTAAGGTACTGAGTTTTACAACCGACTCTAATGTTTGATGTATATTGCCATACGATTTTTGCGGCAGCTGATTAGGCCCAAGGAGCCTATCAACTAATTCACGTAATCGATCGGCTTGTTCAATTATCAGTTCTGCACATTGATCTCTTTCTTGCTGATCACCTTCATACTGCAATAATTGCGCCGCCCCGCGAATTCCACCCAGTGGGTTTTTAATTTCATGGGCTAAACCGCGAATTAAGTTGCGTGCAGCTTGGTATTGATGCATTTGATTTGAGACTTGATCGTGCTTTATTTCGTCATCAGTTTGTCGACATTCAAATAAAATATAAAAGGTATCGTTATGCTTTATTCGTCGTGTGCTGACCGCTAACTTTGCATGGCGAGAATCGATAAACACCACGTCAGCTCTATGCTGGTGGCAGTCTACACCATCAACCAACGAATACTGTGCAATACGTTTTAAGTCGATAGAGTGGTAATTAAATAAATCATCGAACGCTTGTCCTAGTAAGCGCTTTTCGCCTAAACCAAGTAATTCACTGGCACTGGTGTTGGCGTAAATGAGCGTAAAGCTTTCATCAAGTAACATTAGGGCGGTGGTTTGGTTTTGCCAAATTATATTTAGTAGCTCTGGGCTAAAATGTGTTTTGTTTATCATTGTTGCACCATTTTAGTGCGCCTGGGGAGGTAGGCAAGGTTTTTAGTAAAATATACGCTAATTGTACGTACTTAACTGCAATTACCGACCTATATTAAGGCCTTTGCGGTGCATAAAAAATACACTCTCAGGGCTAGTTGCAATTACTTGGTTTTGTTTATTATAAAGTTTAACTTGTAGTGTATGTTGCCCGCGCTCTACATCTCTTAACGCCAGCGTAGTGGTATCACTAGGTTCTCCAATGGCAACGCCATTTAAAAATAAACCAATGGTAAATCCAGCTTCAAACCGAGGCGCAATCTGAGTTGAAACATACACAGAGCCGGTGTTTTCTCTTATAGTTTGGTTGGACTCTGGCGAAGTAATACTAATTTTAAACTTTACCGCTGTTTTAGTTGGTGAAGTATCAAGTATGTCAGTATTAGTTGCAGGCATGTTTAAGTGTTGGCTAGTGAGTTTAACCTCTTTAGCACCAGGTTGAGGGGTATCTGAAAAAACCAGTACACCGTTTTTGTCTTTCCATGCGTAAATTTTTTTATTATTTGCATGGCTATTAAGGCTTATCATTAAAGCTATTAATAGCAACAAAACCTTACCTATCATCCTGCTAACCTGCATTGTTTAAACTTATTTCACTTTAGTGTAGAACCGTTAAATTTACCATAAAAAAAGCCCGCAGAGCGGGCTTAAAACACACATTATTTATCGGTTAATAAATTAACAGCTGTAGTACATTTCAAACTCAACTGGGTGAGTTGTCATGTTAAGTTTTTCAACTTCTTTTGACTTAAGTGCAATGTAAGCATCAATTAGGTCATTAGTGAATACGCCACCTTGGTTTAAGAACTCACGGTCTGCATCTAATGCCGCTAGTGCTTCATCTAATGAGGCTGCCACTGTTGGAATTTCTGCTGCTTCTTCAGCTGGTAAGTCGTATAAATCCTTATCCATAGCATCGCCAGGGTGAATTTTGTTTTTAATTCCGTCAAGGCCAGCCATAAGCATTGCTGAGAATGCAAGATATGGGTTAGCAGTTGGATCTGGGAAGCGCACTTCAATACGACGACCTTTTGCAGATGGAACCACTGGAATACGAATTGATGCTGAACGGTTACGTGCAGAGTATGCAAGCATTACCGGTGCTTCAAAGCCAGGTACTAAACGTTTGTACGAGTTAGTTGACGCGTTAGCAAAAGCGTTGATTGCTTTAGCATGTTTGATGATACCACCAATGTAGTAAAGCGCGTCTTCAGAAAGACCGCCGTACTTATCACCTGCGAATAAGTTTACGCCGTCTTTAGCTAAAGACTGGTGACAGTGCATACCTGAACCGTTATCGCCAACAACAGGCTTAGGCATAAAGGTTGCTGTCTTTCCGTATAAATGAGCCATGTTGTGAATAACATATTTCATTTCTTGGATTTCGTCTGCTTTTAAAACCATAGTGTTAAAGCGAGTTGCGATTTCATTCTGACCGGCAGTCGCCACTTCGTGGTGATGTGCTTCAACAACTTGGCCTAGCTCTTCAAGAACTAAACAAGTTGCAGAACGCCAATCTTGGAAATCATCAACAGGTGCAACCGGGAAGTAACCGCCTTTAACACCTGGACGGTGGCCTGTGTTGCCATCTGCATATTCTTTATCTGAGTTCCAAGCTGCTTGCTTAGAATCAATTTTATACATTGAGCCTGACATGTCAGACTTGTATTTAACATCGTCAAATACGAAAAACTCTGGCTCAGGACCAAATAAAACTGTGTCAGCAATACCAGTAGAGCGCATGTACTCTTCAGCGCGTTTAGCTACTGAGCGCGGGTCGCGCTCATAACCTTGTAATGTAGAAGGCTCAACCACGTCACAACGAACGATTAGCGTTGTTTCTTCCGTGAAAGGGTCAAGCTTAATTGAATCTGCGTCAGGTAATAACACCATGTCTGATTCATTAATGCCTTTCCAGCCAGCAATTGAAGAACCGTCGAACATTTTTCCATCTTCAAAAAAGTCTTCATCAACTTGATGATGAGGAATAGAAACATGCTGCTCTTTACCTTTTGTGTCAGTAAAGCGTAAATCAATGAACTTAACGTCATTTTCTTTAATAAAATCTAAAACCGATTGTGACATGTGTCCTCCAACTATTGGGTTTTATTATTGCTGCTTAGATACTTTAAATACTAACAAGCTGATTTTATGCCAATATTATAATCTATTGTTTTTTATGTAAAAATATATAAACAACATAAAGGTGATATAGATTAAGCACTATTTTGGTGCGTAATAATTCCAAAAAGGTGCAACATTTACAGAGTCATAATTGCTTGCAAATTAATCACCTTAGACTAACACAAAGAAAATGCAAAATACGCAGTAAAGTCGCTTTAAATTAACTCAAAACCACCTTTTGAGATAAATTTATAAAAATTAATCATCAAAATTAATTATTTTAAAACAAAGGGTTAATTATTTTATTGCGAAAGTTTGAAATTTTATTTTGGATAAACTTTCATCCATTCCATTTATAGGGGATAATATGCGCCCTTTTAAATCCTATGCTGGGACATCTCGTGAAAGCGCAGGTGAGTACGTATAGCCCCCTGCAGGATCAATGAGATCAATTTCTCTGAGTGAACATATGAGTATCGAAAAGTTAAGAAATATAGCAATTATCGCCCACGTTGACCACGGTAAAACAACACTGGTTGATAAACTACTTGAGCAATCAGGTACATTAGAAACACGCGGCGGTAATGAAGAGCGCGTGATGGATTCAAACGACATTGAAAAAGAACGTGGTATTACCATTTTAGCGAAAAACACCGCTATATCTTGGAATGATTACCATATCAATATCGTAGATACTCCTGGACACGCCGACTTCGGTGGTGAAGTTGAACGCGTACTTTCGATGGCTGACTCAGTACTACTACTTGTTGACGCTCAAGAAGGCCCAATGCCACAAACGCGTTTCGTAACGCAAAAGGCATTCGCGCAAGGCTTAAAGCCAATCGTTGTTATCAATAAAATTGATAAGCCAGGTGCTCGCCCTGATTGGGTTATGGATCAAATCTTTGATTTATTCGACAACCTAGGCGCAACTGATGAGCAGTTAGATTTTAAAGTAATCTACGCATCAGCAATCAATGGTTGGGCTACATTAGATTTAGACGAAGCATCAGATAACATGGAACCTATGTTCAAGATGATCGTTGACGAAGTATCACCACCGGATGCAGATCCTGAAGGTGACTTCCAAATGCAGATTTCACAGCTTGATTACAACTCTTATAAGGGTGTAATTGGTATTGGTCGTATTAAACGTGGTTCTGTTGCACCTAACCAACAAGTTACGGTTATCAGTGCAGACGGCACAACTCGTAACGGTAAGATTGGTTCAGTACAAAGCTACTTAGGCCTTGAACGTATTGACACTGATAAAGCTTACGCTGGTAACATCGTAACAGTAACAGGTTTAGGCGAGCTTAAGATTTCAGATACGCTTTGTTGTCCAAACAACGTTGAAGCATTGCCACCACTAAGTGTTGATGAGCCAACAGTAACAATGACGTTCTCTGTAAACAACTCTCCTTTCTGTGGTAAAGAAGGTAAGTTTGTAACATCACGTAATATTCGTGAGCGTTTAGACAAAGAATTAGTACACAACGTAGCACTTCGTGTTGCAGATACAGATAACCCAGATAGCTTCCGTGTATCGGGTCGTGGTGAATTACACCTAGGTATCTTAATCGAGAACATGCGTCGTGAAGGTTACGAGCTTGCTGTATCTCGTCCAGAAGTAATCTTACGTACTGTTGATGGTGTGTTAGAAGAACCGTATGAAACACTAACAATTGACTGTGAAGAAGAGCATCAAGGTTCTATCATGGAGCAAATTGGTCTTCGTAAAGGTGAGCTAACTGACATGGCACCAGATGGTAAAGGCCGTATGCGTATGGACTTTATGATCCCAAGCCGTGGCTTAATCGGTTTCCAAACTGAGTTCATGACATTAACGTCGGGTTCTGGTTTACTTTACCATACATTCGATCACTACGGTCCGCACAAAGGTGGCGAGCTAGGTGTTCGTAAGAATGGTGTAATGATTGCAAACGCAACAGGTAAAGCACTTACTAACGCATTATTTAACTTACAAGAGCGCGGCCGTTTATTTATCGGTCACGGTGTTGAAGTTTATGAAGGTATGGTTATTGGTATTCATAGCCGTGATAACGACCTTACAGTTAACGCACTTAAAGGTAAGCAACTTACAAACGTTCGTGCATCTGGTACAGATGAAGCACAAACACTAACACCAGCACTTAACTATTCACTTGAGCAAGCGCTTGAGTTTATTGCTGATGATGAGTTAGTAGAAGTAACACCTGAGAACATTCGTATTCGTAAGCGTCATTTAACTGAAAATGAGCGTAAACGTGCGGGTCGTGCTCCTAAGTCATAATCTATTAATTTAGAATAATGATTTTAAAAGCCGCTGTATTGCAAAATACAGCGGCTTTTTTGTTTTTAAAGTAAGAGAAGCTTTAGCTTTTATGTAGTCAGGATAAACAAGATAAAACAAACTAGATAAAGTTAGCTCCAAAAATATCAGGCAATTATTTCTCTTTGAAAAGAGTGCGCTTTTTTACCGCTTAGTAACTAGCTCACTTAAAAAATAGTAATAACTATAAATAATACTCAGTATGTTCAGGTTAATATTGGTGTCCACAGATTGAACAATCCGATCTAATACAATTACTTACACTATCTTGTAGAGCAAGTTGTTAAAGTAATAATGTTTTTTAAACTCATACAAATTAAGGGAATAATGTTGGTTAAAGTAATACTTATTGTGATAACTGTACTTTTATCTGGTTGTACTTCGTCACAAGCCATGAGCTCTGGGTGTGATTTTGTTACAGGGGCTGCGAACAGTAATGAACGTCATAAGCCTGCTGGTGATCTTAATAGTAATAAAAAAAATCAAAAAGTAAACGTGATTAATGGGCTTTTGAATATGTTAATTGGCCCAATCGGTCGCTCTCTCAATGATGATGAATGCAGTAGTAAAGAGCAAGAGTATGTATACCCAAATAACAGCTTATAAAATAGACGTTTTGCTTTTTAATGTTTCCGTTATGTTGGGTTTCGCTTTGCTCAACCCAACCTATGGTTTCAATTATCTTATTGGTAGTAAAGTGATTTTTCCAAACACATCAGCATCTATATAGCCAAGGTTGCGACTGCCGTTAACAGGCTGTACTTCATGTGAACCCATAAAGTGCTCACGAACTTTACTGCCGTCGTTATCGCAATATGCGAGCATAAAGCCAATAACTTGTTTTTCAGTTAATTTAAGCGGAGTGTTTTGTACGCCTTCTTGGAAATCGTTTGGGTAGAGTTTTATCGCCACTTCCCACGTGATGTTATAGGGCGCAGTGGTATTGCGTTTCCAGTTACTAACTAAGTGGTCGGTATATAAATGCGCTTTTTTATCAGGCCCATAATCGGCAGCTTGGTTATCAAGGCCAATATGATAAGCAAATGCTGTATGGTTAAATTGGTGATTACCGCCAGATGCGTCACTATCTATAAACACTTCTAAGGCATCATCGTCCCAGTATTTATCCGTTGGATCTGGGTGAGTATCAATAAGCACATCATCACTAATGTTTGCTTGTAAATACAAGTAGTTTTCATCCCACAAAAGACGATAGCGACCTTTAAAATCCTTGTCTGAGTCTGGTAGGGTGCCGTCCATTAAGTATGGCATATTATGCCAAGTGGCTTTGTCCCATGCACTTTCAGAAACCCCATCAATAGTAATAGCTGTTGGTGTATGACTAACGTCAATAGCCATGATTGGCTGGGTAAAAAGTAAGCTAAAAGCGAGTAGTGTTTTTTTCATTAATCATCTCATCAATTAAGGATGATTTAGCTTGGCTTAAATAGCAATCAAAAACAATCTCGTAGTCTATTTTTATACTAACTGATTGTGCCTGCTATGCTGTCTTTTAATGCGAGCATTAATAAATGCGCACTTTCTCCAGACATTTTAAAAGGATTAAAATCAATGGAGCCTGAAAACTTGAGATTCAGTGATTCGGTTAGCTTAGATTGCGGTACATAGCCCATTGACCATTTTTCAAACTCTCTTTCAGGAATTTGGGTATAGTTGAGCATAATTACATTGTGGTGACGTTTATCGTTTAATATTTGTTGGTAGGTATTATTTACAGCCGTTCTAGAGCCTTCCAGGCATTGTAAAAAGTAATCATTACTAAAACATAACATGCCGGTGACGTTTGTTTTTACATTATAGGTTCGAGCGCTTTGTAAAATATTTTCTATATCTTTAGGCCCAAAACCACTACTAATTTTGCTGGCGTAAATAAGTCGTACAAGAAACATAAAACCTCCTCACTGTTTAGTTAATTAAACATAGTTCAGCAGAGAAGTTATTACTAATTTTGTAAATGACTGATTAAAGTTTAATACTCTCACCTTCATTTAAAATATGCAGGGGTATTTTCGAGTCCATCTTTTTGTGCATATACAATAAACGCAGTAAAGCTGAATGACTCGTGCGATCGCCCATTTTCCATGATGAGTTACCGTATCCCCAAGGTATCATTACTTTACAGTTTAGCTCTTGTGCTGCTGTTAGAGCGTCTTCTGGGGTTGTATGAACGTAACGATACCATTTAGGGTTATCTTCGCTATAGTAAGACGCTATCGGCATTAAGCACACATCAATATCGCCATATTTTTTCTGTATATCGCTGAAGTGTTTTGAGTAGCCAGTGTCGCCTGCAAAAAATAAGGTGCTGCCATTTTGTTCAAGTAGCCAGCCATTCCATAGGTCTTTATCGTTGTCTTCATAAATAAAGGGTACTAAAACACGGCTGCTAAAGTGATGAGCAGGCAAGGCATGGATAGCTAAATCGCCAATATTTGTTTTTGCATACCACGCCATTTCACTAATATTAAACCCGCCTGTAGGGAAGTTGTCGGCCATGCCTAGTGGTGTTAAGTAGCGGGGTTTATTACCGATCTCTTCTATATCTGCTTTATTAAAGTGATCGTAATGAATATGCGAGTACATCACAGCGTCTAAGTTTTTCAGTTCACTATCTGTGAGCCAATCGCCGGGCTGTCGGTAAAACCCAGAGGCTAGTCTAAATGCTAAATCTACAGGTGAGTCAAACTGCTCTTTTACAGGATCAAGTAACACTTGCTGTCCGTTAGGCGTGCGGATCATAAACCCAGCATGCCCCAGCCAGCGTAAGCTAAAGCCTGTATTTAAATTCATAGGCTGTTGCTCACCAATAAATTGGCAGTTTTCGCTGTCTTTTTCGCATTGTAATTTAGGGCTAGTTGGGTAGCAGTTGCTTTTACAGGTAGTCGGGTAAGTTTTTTTACCCGGGTAGAGATTATGAAACCGTCCTTCTCGCTCGCCATTTTGATGTAGCGGGGTAATGGTTTGCTCCCCTGCAATAACTTCAACATGGTTAGCTGTTTGGCAGGCGCTTAGCATTGTGCATGCAAGTATTAGGGTAATGGCTTTGAACTTCATTTTACTGTTCTAATTATTATTATTTTGTAAAAGTATAACAACAACAGCTGATTATCGAAGAGCTTAAAGGTAACAAAAAGTAACAATAAAAAAGCCTACAATTTAGTAGGCTTAGTAAACGAGTTTATAGTAATTAGCCTGTGGTATTCATTTGCTCAATAAATTTATTTGAGTCTTCAATCGACTTATTCATGTCATTCATGAGTAACTGAATATCACGCTTTAAGTTAGTAAACTCGCCTTTTATAGCGGCTACCGCTTGTGCGTTTAAGTTATGTTTTAAGTAAAGCACGTTATCTTGTAAAGACGATAATACTGGCTCCATTTTGCTCTCAGCGCTGCGCATTGAGCGAAGTAATTGGCTAAACTGGCGCTGAGTTGCAGCTAGTTTTTTACTGCTTTGACGCTTAAGTGAGGCGCTTTTGTATTGCTCTAGCTCATCGCTCCACTCATCAAACAAGGCATCGGCAACATCTTCTACTTTATTTATGTTATTTGATACTTCGTTTGCCGCCGCTAAGCTCGACTCGTAATCGTCATTAAGTTGATTGTAAGCATCTTGCAACTCACCGCCATCGAAATTAATTAAGGTAGTTAGGCGCTCGAGTGCTGATTGAAATTCTTCTTGCGACTCTTGTTGTGAGTCTTTTGTTTCTTCAACGCGGTCAATAAGAATGTCACGTTTATGTACGCCTACTTTTTCCATTGCCGAATAATAAGCCGACTGACAACCTGAAAGCATCAGCATTAACGAGAGTATGGCTGTCCCTAATAATGTTTGTTTTTTCATCTGAATTCCTATTTACGAGTGTTAATGCTGTAAATTATGGCCTTGATTGTTATTATAATCAAAAGCCCACCAACAAAGTTAATTGTATGAATGATAAGCTCTCCCATTATAAACAGCAAGTTAAGGTGTTTCTAAAACAGCAACCAGGCTGGTGGATGCAATATTTCAATCGCTGTATAGACGATCAAATAACCATTAATGCAGGGTATTTAGCATACGTTACCTTGTTGTCGTTGGTTCCGTTGATAGCGGTGGGTGTGGCAATCTTCTCTGCTTTTCCAGGGTTTGAATCGACCCGTTTAGCCATTGAAAGTTTTTTATTTACTAACTTTGTGCCGACTTCTTCCGATGTTATTAAAGAACATATTAGCTCGTTTGCTGGTAATGCTAATCAAATGACGGCGGTAGGTATTGGCTTTTTGGCAGCCATTGCCTTGCTACTTATTCGTAATGTAGATGCCACACTAAACCGTATTTGGCGAGTAAAGAAAAAACGCCCAATGATGATATCCTTTGCTGTGTATTGGATGGTACTGAGCTTGGGACCTGTACTACTGGGTGCGAGTATTGGTGTCACCTCTTATATTGTGTCACTAGTGTCGTTTGCTGATCAGGGGATCCCTGGGTTTAGTGGTTTTTTATTAAAACTACTCCCTTATGCTATTTCTATGGCAGGTTTTATCATGCTGTATACCTTAGTGCCGAATACGCGAGTTTCATTTAGGGCTGCTATTCCAGGTGCACTGTTTGCTGCAATGTTATTTGAGTTAACCAAAAAAGGCTTTGCTTTGTACATTAGCCATTTTCCATCATACGAAGTGATTTATGGTGCGGTAGCAACCATTCCTATTTTGTTTGTATGGGTATACTTGTCGTGGGTAGTAGTGCTACTAGGTGCTGAATTTACTGTGTGTATTAACATGCAACATTACAATAAAAAAGAGCAACGAGCAGAGGATAGTGAATAAATGCAAGGACTAATTCAACGGGTAACACACGCCAACGTAGCAATAGAAAAACAGATTGTTGGTGAAATAAAACAAGGTATTGTATTACTGCTTGGTGTTGAAAAAGAAGATGATGAGCGTGTTGCTGATAAACTATTACACAAGGTCAGTAATTATCGAATTTTTAGTGATGAAAATGATAAAATGAACCTCAGTCTCAAAGATATACAAGGCGAACTATTAGTCATATCGCAATTTACACTTGCAGCTAATACCAAAAAAGGCATGCGTCCTAGTTTTTCATCGGCAGCCACACCAGACCAAGCGCAAGCATTATATAATTACTTTGTTGAGCAGGCTAAATTACTCGGTATAAAGGTAGCGACCGGTGTATTTGCAGCCGATATGCAGGTTAGTTTATGTAACGACGGTCCGGTTACCTTTAACTTAACCGCTTAAAGTGTTTTTTCAACAACCACAATGTGATTCACAAATCCGGTGATCTTTTTAATACTAACGGCTTCCCCAAACACGCGCTTAAGCACAAGTTGTAGCTGTGTAAGTTGGGAGGCATGTTGCGATAAAAAGTTAATAAATAAGATGCCCCGCTGAGCAAGCGCCTCATAAATTGTTTGATAAAAACATTGATCAAATAAGAACCTAGGGGCATCGAGTTCACTAAATAAATCTAAAATAATCCAATCTATATTCACCACTGACTTCAAAACTGTTTGTGCGTCTTCACAATAAATTTGGCCCTTTTCATTAAGGGCAAAAAAATCTTGGTAACAGTCAATTATATGAGGGTTTTTTTCTACTGAAGTTAGCTGCGCTTGAGGGTACTGTTTTAATAAGTAGTTACGTATAGCACCACCACCTAAACCGAGCTCAAGTATTTTTTTAGGCGCTGGTCGTTGCTGCCAAACCGTTGCTAAATAGGCAAGGTGAGGAAACAGTAATACTTGTGGACTCCGGGTTAAAATAACTGATTGCAAGGTGTTGTTAATAAGTAGCCAGCGCAGCTGTTGATGCTCTCGAACTTGTATATTTATGCCATGTTGATTATGCCAATAAAGTAACTGGCCTAGCGATGAACTATGCTCAATAAAGTGCCTGCTTATCAGGCCACTGCTACCATGGATATATTTATTCATGGTATTGAGCATAAACCAGCAGGGGTAAAGCGCAATCGATTTTGTCATTAATTTTTTACAGTCATTTATAGGAAACCAAAGTCGTATTTGCAGTTTTACCCAGATCGAGTATGGTGTTTTTCACAAAATGCACAGCGTAATATTTTTACATTTTTAATTTATGGAGTCTGTATGTTTCAAGTGAGCACCCCTCAAAGTAGTGAAGACTGGCAAGCCTATTATCAATTACGCTGGCAAGTTTTACGTGCACCATGGGGCGAACCTCGTGGTTCTGAGCAAGACGATTTAGAGCAAGAAGCTGAACACCGCTTTATTAAAAATAAAGCAGGTGAAGTATTGGGTGTGGCGCGTTTGCACTTTAATAATCAGCAACAAGCTCAAGTACGTTATATGGCGGTTGCAGAGGGTAACCGTAATCAACATATTGGTAGCCGCTTATTACATGAGCTAGAAAAAATAGCGTGGAATCAAGATGCTGATGAATTAGTGCTGTTTGCTCGCGAACGTGCTCTGGAATTTTATCAGCGCCATGGCTACGAAAATAAAGAAAAAGCGCATTTAGCCTATGGTGATGTTCAACATTATAAAATGGTTAAGCTCAAGCCGAGTGAGCCAGGTTGGTTTCGTCACCCTAATTGGACTCAAGTACTGCAAAATACATGGCGTGAATCAATCCCTATTAGTGATGCAATGGGGATAAAAGTAGAAAGCTACACTGATTGGCAATTTACTACTCGTGCAGATTTAAATGCTAACTTAAACTTACACAATACCATGTTTGCAGGCTCTATTTACAGCCTAGCTACACTAACGGGTTGGGGAGCAACGTACTTAGCATTAAAAGAAGCCGGACTTGAGGGTAATATAGTGTTAGCCGATGCTAATATTAAATATTTAAAACCACTGAATACCGACCCTAAAGGCTGTGTTGATATTCAAACCTGTAAAGGTAACTTAATAGAGTTACAAGAGGCGGGTAAGGCGAGCTATTTAGTGCCAGTAACCATTTTTGATGGTGATCAAGTAGTTGCTCAGTTTGAAGGGCGGTTTGTGGTTAAAAAGTAATAAGAATAAACGAAAAAGCCAAGCGAGTTGCTTGGCTTTTTTTATTAGCGGTTATTACAGTAAATCAGTCAGTAATATACCGATACCAAAGCGTTCAATATCGGCGTTATAGTCTATTAAACTCTCACCATAGCCATTAAAGTACTGCGCATAGCCGCGTACTCTTCCCCATAGAGGGAATGACCAATCAAGCTGAATTGCCCCGCGGTTATCTGAATTTAAATTATTACGAGTCATAAAACTAAATTCATGATCGTGAAAGCGATACGCGCCACCAAATTCAAAGTAACCCATGTATTTATAGATATCAGGGTTATCGTCACCTCGTGCATCTAACGGCGCAGGCTTTTCATTTTCAGGAATGCGATACCAAGGTTTAAAGCTAAATACAAAGCCGTCATTTTCCCAAATGAAATCGGCATATATACGGTTCCAAGAACGCGAGTTTGGTTGACTACGGCCATTTGATTGGTGCGAAATACCAATGGCTATTGCCATTTCATCGCCCCATAAAACGTTTTCAGGGTCTAAGTAATTAATCCAGAAAATTTCTGGTTCGTAATTAGTCTCACGAAAAGGAGATGAAATATCGTCGTTATATACTTGCCAGTATGACTGCAGAGTAAAGCCAAAAAATATAGCTTGGTCTGAGTCGGCAAACTCATCATACAAAGGTACTTTAATTGATAACTGATATTTAGCTTCTAGGTTATCGAGAGGGTCGCCATCTTTTTTATCGGTTAATTCTGCAAGTCCATCAAACGGGCGAGTGTTTGGGTTCGACATATAAGAAACCGGTAAAATATAATTACGTTTATGCGGCGTAATTACATTACGGTTTTTTTTGCCAACCGCTTCACGGGCTTGGCGTTTATCGATAGCTGTTAGCTGCTTGCTTTCTTCAACTGCAGAGCATTTTTCGCGCAATTGATCGAGGGTTTGCTTACCGTCTCCACCTATCACTTCATTTAATATACATTGTTTAACCAGCTCAAGTTCATTGTTTTGCTCGTTTTTTGCTGTTTCTTCAGCAATAACAGCAGTACTTAGTAATGTTGAGAGTAATATCCAGTGGCGCCAACTCATTATAATTCCTTTGTAAGTGAGGGAAGTAACAGATTTGTGGTGATTATAACGCATTTTTAACACGTATACGGTGAACTTGTCCTGAACTTTAATAAAGAAAAAGAAAAGCGACCTAAGTCGCTTTTACTGGATAACTAGCTAATAGCTCGCTAGTTAGACTCTCACGCAATGAGAAGGGGTGAGCTAGAGCTCAAAAACGTCTGTAAAAAACTTATAAAGTTCAGTGCCTTGGTTCACACTAGCTGAGGCAAAATGCAATATCGCAATCGCATCAAGATCAAAGCTTAATGTTTGCAGTGGTTGTTCGCTTAGGTAGCGTTCCATTCGCAGTATTTTAGCTATAGGTTCGCCCGCTTTAATGTGCCCACCAAGGGGGGCTAAGTATTCAACCATGCCACCCATAGGTGCATAGTAAGCAATATAATCATTTAGTTGGCAGCCATACCTTGTCATCACTTTTGGCTTGTAGGGCGCATCAACAAATACTTGCTTATGATTTAAATAACTTAAAATACTTTGAGCATCATCAAACGCCGCGCTTAAATCTATTTTTTCTTGGCTTCCCAGCTCTACCGTAAAGGCTTCAACTTGTACGTTAAAATTTCGGCCTTGCTGAGCAAGTTGCTCGCTAAGTTGCCACCATGGACAAAAGCTCGCTTCATCCATTGCGCCATCAAAGTCATTAGGGATCACTAGCACATGGGGAATATTAAAGTAACGGGCACTTTCTGTGGCATATTCAGGACAATATAAGTGCTGACTAGAAATAGGGCCAGTGTGTAAATCTAAAACAATATCAGCTTGATGCGCTAGTCTTTGTAAGTTTAGCGCTATGCGTTTACCCGTTGTTAAACGATAGTCTGGGCCATTAAGTTGCTGCTCAACATCATTAATTAACGCGGTTTTAAACGCTGTTTTTAGAGCTGTATCGTCAGCGTCGTAGTATTGCTTTGCAAACTGTGATGCAAGCTGATTATTACAGTGATACATACGATTCCAATTAGTCCCCGTAATAGGGTCGAATCGGCCAAGCGTAAATTCGCCCGATTTTTGATTACAGCCAATGGGGTTAGCGTAGGGAACTAAGGTAATATCACCTTTTAAATTAAGGTTTTTTAGCTGTTCAAGTAGCTGATAAATAACCGCGTTACCTTGCACTTCGGCGCCATGCATATTAGCTTGTATATACACACTTGGGCCTGTGCCATCGCCCTTTAAACGATAGACAGGAATGGTCAGTGGTAGGCCATTTGCCACTTCACCAACTACAATATTTTCCTGGCTTATAGCTGTGGTGTTATTCATTTTTATTACCTCAAGTAGTGGCTTGCATCTTCTGCTTGGCGAATACAGTTGATTTCGCCATGGTGTATAACATATTCACCGGCCAGTTCATGGCACAAAAAGTACGGCATACTTTCGGTAAAACCATAAGCACCGCATTGACTAAACACCAGCCAGTCATGTTCATTTAAATCGCCCGGCAATTGGTGCTCCCCTAAGCAATCCAGCGCGGTACATAATGGCCCATATAGGCTCATTGCTTGGTTTACTGCGTTTGAATCTCGTAATAAACGCGCAGGGAAATCTTGACTGGTGACCGCAGGGCGCAATAAGTGATTAATACCGCCGCTCATAATTACCTGCTGTTGGCCGTAGTTTAATTTGCGCTCAACCACCGGTGTGGCGTAGTGGCCGCATTCGCCTACAGCATAGCGACCTAGTTCCATCCACAGCTCTTTAACACCCGCATCGCGTTTAATCTTTGCAAGGGCTGCTATTAATGCATCCCAGCTTAAAGTCGGGTCATTAAGGGTGTAAGGAATACCTAAACCGCCACCTAAATCTAAAATATTCAGGTTTATATTTAAGTTATTAGCAAGGACTGTAAGTGGTGTAATCATTTGCGACCACAGATCTGCAAGTTTGTCGCTGCTGAGCATGTTACCCCACTGAAAAATATGTAGGCCATCAAAGCTCAATGCTGTGTAGTCTTTAGTATTTAGCGATTGCCATTCATCGCACCCTAAACCAAATGGAGTAAGGCTATCACCACCAAGTGGGTTTTTATCACCCTCGGGCCAGCGTAATTGAACACGCAGTAATACTTGCAACTGGCACTGCTGGGCATTGGCTTGTTCGTTTAACCAACGCACCTGATTAAGACTTTCTGCCACAAAGGTACGTACGTCACGTGCAATAAAATGTTTAATTTGTTTTGGGCTTTTAGCAGGGCCCGTGTTGAGCACGCGCTCGCTGTTAATTCCTTGGGCAAGTACTTGCTCAAGTTCGCCTTTACTTGCAACATCAAAGTTAAAACCAGCGTTATCTAAACTTTGTATCACTTTAGATAGGGGATTGGCTTTAACCGCATACCAAAGCTTTACTTCGGTTTGCGCCACTAAGTGCGCAAGGTGCGCATCTAGTGAGTCGAGGTCGTAGACAAAAAATGGAGTATCGAGTTTACTCGAAAGCTCATCAATAGCGCTTTTAACGGGCGTGCTCAAAAAGGTCATTAACGTAAAACCTCTTCAAGCAATAATGACGCGTCACTTTGCTCGTCCCGGTATTTAACAATTAAGGCACACGACATACTTAGGCCTTGAGCACGCGCCCAGTCGTTTGACGCAGGGCGAGAGCCTGGGATCACAATCGCGTATTCAGGGATTGCTTCGCCTTTATCAAGCTGACGCTCATTAACGCAGTCATAAACAGGGATGGTTGCAGATAAGCGAACACCAGGGGCAAGTACCGCGCCTTTTTTAACTACCACGCCTTCAACAATCACACAGCCTGCACCAATGAATGCATCGTCTTCTATGACCACAGGGCTTGCGCCAATGGGCTCAAGTACCCCGCCTAATTGTACCGCGGCGCTCAAGTGAACATTTTTACCCACTTGCGCACATGAGCCAACCAATGCGTGGCTATCTACCATAGTCCCCTCGTCAATAAAGGCGCCAATATTTACGTACGCAGGTGGCATAATAATAGTGCCTTTGGCAACATGTGCACCACGGCGCACACTTGAACCACCTGGCACCATGCGAACGCCTGCTGTGGCTTCAAAGCATTGCGGCGCTAGATTATGTTTATCTACAAAGCCACCAGGAAACTCCATGTTAGTGCCGTTTTTAAATGCCTCTAAAATGCCTTGCTTTACTTCTACGTTAGCGTGCCATTGGCCGTTTTCGTCTTGTGTTGCTGCGCGAACTGCGCCCGTTTCTAAATTATTTAATAGTTCTAACCAGCTCATTATAAAAACCTGTATTTAATGCCAAGATAAAATGGTGTTGTTTGCCGATGAAATGTCATCTGTGTGTGTCAGCTCAAGGTGTGTTAAAGGTGGACGTAAATGCGGACTGCTAATACGCCCTTGTAAATGCATTAACACTTTGACTGGAATAGGGTTTGCTACTGAAAATAAGCTATTGATAGCGCTAGACCACTGAACAAAAAGATTAGGGTGTTGGCCGCTTAAACTGCGCTTTACAAACTCATGGGTTTGCACTGGCCATGCATTGGCTGCAACCGACACTAAACCTTTTGCACCTGCTTGGGCAAAATAAGGCATGAGGGCATCGTCACCACTAAAAATGGCTAGTTCAGGCGCTGCTTGTCGATAGGCTTCAAATTGAGAAATACAGCCACTGGCTTCTTTGAGTGCCCATAAATTTTTATGTTGTTTGAGGTTTTCAATGGTTGCAATGGGAATGCTAACCGCACTACGTCCTGGTACGTTATAAAGCATACAAGGATGAGAACTGGCATTGAGCAGGCTTTCAAACCAATGCGTTTGCCCCACTGCACCGGGTTTGGCGTACAAAGGCGAGCCAAGTAAAAAACCATGAATAGGCAGTTGGTTGCAGTAGTTAACCCATTCAAGCTGCTGCTTTAAGTTACTACCACCGACTGCGACCATAAGCGGGACGCTCGGCTGTAATTGGCAAACATGTTCTACGATGGCTTGCTGCTCTTTTAGGGTCAGGGCTAACCCTTCGCCAGTGCTACCAAGTAATAAAATGCCGTTGTTAGCGGCTTCTTGTTCGGCCACCAAGGTGTCTAAGGTTGCGTAATCAACTAGGCCATTTTGATCAAATGGGGTGATCAGCGCAGTCCATAAATGGAAATTGTTAATATTGAAGTTGTTGATCATCTCTCACGAACTTATAGGGCATTCGTCGAGTTATTGGCGGGTATTTAGGGTGCCTGACTCTTTGAATGTATTTATAATTCGAAGAGCGAATGGGCTTAAATAATAGGGCGCACGGCCTTATTATACTAAGACCAGAAGCTCTCCACCAAATATGTTATTGGTGACAGTCGCTAGGATTCAACCTAGTCGCCCGAAGTAACCTTTCACAAAAAAGTGTTACCTCTCGGCGTTAATTCCCCTCACGTATGCTCAATGGAGTTTGCGCTCCTAACATACGCTACCTGAATAACGCACCTCTTCCAGCCCTTTGCACTTGCTATTGAAAAATCAATTAGCAAATACAATGTAATAGGGTAAGTGTGGCGATTAAACCACTTTAGCCGTCTAGGTGTCAAGTGACTAAATACAGAATAGTTCATCGATAATAGCAACGGTTACGTATTGGCTGCTTTTCTCGTAAACTAGTTTCATGGTCGAAGTAAGGTATTAAGTAGATGGAAAAATTTAGCGATATTTATAAGCGTGCAGTGGAGCGAAAGGGCTCTGAAAAAATGCTTAAATTGTTACTCGCAAAACCTTTATCAACAAAGCAACTCGTCACATTAAGTGATGATGATTGGCTAGAAGAATTTACTCGGAAGGTTTTTCAAAGTGGCTTTTATTGGTCGGTGATCAACAGTAAGTGGGCCGGATTTAGAGAGGTTTTTTGGGACTTTAGTGTTGAAAAGCTATTGATGATGCCACCAGACATGTTAGAACAAAAAGCCAGTGACGAACGAATTGTGCGCAATTATAAAAAAGTAAAAACCATTACTGATAATGCGTATATGATCCATGAAGTTGCAGAGCAGCACGGCAGTTTTAGTCAGTTTATTGCTAACTGGCCAAGTGAAGATATTATTGGTTTGTGGGCGTATTTAAAAAAACATGGTGCAAGGCTGGGTGGTAATACTGGTCCTTATGCACTGCGTGCCTTGGGGAAAGATACTTTTTTACTTTCAAGAGATGTAGAAAGCTATTTGCGTGCCCATAAAATTATAGATGGCGGATTACAAACTAAAAAGTCACTAAGTGCGACGCAGGCATTCTTTAATGAACTGCAGCAGCAAAGCGGCTTAAGCATGCAAGAGCTAAGCTTAATTGTCGCTTATGGTGTAGGCGACAATCGCGTAGGTATCAGCCAAAAACAATAGGATTAAACATGAAATTAGTGCCAAGGTATACCGACATTGGTGAGGGGTTTGCAATTAGCGATCATCCAGCCAAGGTGACAGCGCCACGGTTATTGTTATGGAATGAGCCCTTAGCCGAACAATTTAATATACAAGTGAATGCAGATTCTCGAGCAAATATATTCAGTGGAAATGAACCTCAAGCAGTTTCTGCAGTTGCATTAGGGTATTCGGGTCATCAGTTTGGTCATTTTTCTCCACGCTTAGGAGACGGCCGAGCGCATTTACTTGGCGCGATCAGTGATGATAAAAACCAGCTTTGGGATTTGCAATTAAAAGGCGCTGGCGCTACGCCATTCTCGCGTGGTGGAGATGGGCGCTGTGCATTAGGACCTGCTATTCGTGAGTACGTAATGAGCGAAGCAATGCATGCGCTTGGCATTCCTACTACGCGTTGTTTAGCCGTGGTTGGTAGTGGTGAAACTGTTTATCGTAACCCGCCGCAACCTGGCGCTATTGTAACGCGACTCGCGAGTAGTCATATTCGAGTTGGCTCGTTTCAATATTTAGCTACCCAAGGCGATTTGACCAGTCTAAAAAACTTAGCCGATTTAGCCATTCAAAGACATTACCCTGAAATTAACAGCACTGGCGCCCAGCGATACTTGGATTTTCTAGCCGCAGTGATAACCAATCAAGTTAACTTAGTCGTAAGTTGGATGAGGGTGGGGTTTATTCATGGGGTAATGAATACCGACAACACCTTAATTAGTGGTGAAACCATAGATTACGGTCCATGTGCCATGATGAACCAGTTTGATTTTGATACCGTGTTTAGCTCTATTGATAAGCAAGGGCGTTACGCATTTGGTAATCAGCCAAACATGGCGAGTTGGAACTGTGCTCGCTTAGCAGAGAGTCTAATGGCACTAATAAGTGACGACGATGAGCAAGCCGTAGCAATGCTGACACCTATCATTGCAGACTTTTCGACCCAATTTAATCAGCAATTTAGCGCTATGTGGGCACAAAAGTTAGGGCTAACAATAGCTGATGATAAAGATAATGAGCTGGTGGGGGAGTTACTAGGGCTATTAAAAGAACACCAGCTTGATTATACCAATACTTTTAATGCACTCACTGAGTCGTTAAATGGGCAAGCTGAAATACCATCAGCACTTACCTCTTGGGCACAGCAATGGCAAACACGAACTAATGAGCACAGCTATCAAGTGATGCGACAAGCCAATCCGAGCGTGATCCCACGTAACCATATTATTGAAGATATTATTACTCAGTACACTACGCATGGGGATAGTGAGCTACTCAGTCGTTTTAGCAAAGTGATGTCGAGCCCTTACACAAGCCATGCGCAGGCCACTGAGTTTCAAACGCCGCCCGAAGATGATAAGAATTATCGTACTTTTTGCGGTACTTAAGTATGGTTTATTGCATTTTAAAATGAATATAAAAGGTCATTTTTTACCCCTGCGATGTTCATTCATAGAGCAAACTATGAACGAATGATACCATAACATCCATAAAGGCTAGTGATCGTATGGGGTTTAAAGCGATTGTTTGCTTTTTGAGCTAGTCTTTGTTCAGTAACATTTTTTATGGGCTAGTTTTATTATCCTAAGATATTGAAAAAATATATTTGCGTTAAGTATTGATTAACAAAGGCTCAGTTACTGTATAGGTAAGTTAGAAGAGCTAGCAATGCTTAGCTACATTTTTAGTTGTTAAAATGGGAAGAAAACAATGAAATTAAAATCACTTACAATTGCCATAGCGTTAGCTGCAACTAGCGCATCTACTTTTGCTGCCGAACAAGAAGGTTTTTACATTGGTGCGTTCGGTGATTACTACGATGCTTCGTGGAAAAACATGCGTGAGCAGGCTGGCCTTGACGTTAATGAGTCAACAGGTTGGGGTGCTGAATTAGGTTACCGCTTTAATGATTACTGGAGCGCACGTTTAGAATACGCAGACCTAGATTTTAATGCACATGACAAAGTACTTAACAACCGCAACGATATTGACGGCGAACGTTACGGTATCGATGCGCTTTACCACTTTGGCGGCGGCCCTTTTTACGGTTTATTCGGTCTGAAAGACATTGATGTTGTTGATGACAACACGTTTGTAAATGCAGGTGTAGGTTACCGACACTTTGTTACAGACAACTTCTTTGTAAATGCTGAAACCAGTGTTTACCAAGGTTTAGACAAAGGCTACACAGATGTTGGCGCAAAATTAGGTATTAACTACTTTTTCGGCCAAAAATCAGCGCCAGTAGCACCAGTTGAGCCTGCACCACAACCAGAGCCAGAAATTGTTCCAGTGCCGGTAACACTTGCTGATACTGATAAAGATAGCATTCCTGATGTAGATGACAAATGTGCTAACACACCGATGACAGATGCGGTTGATAGTGATGGTTGTACACTTTATGAAGATACTGAAGTAACAGTAAGCTTGTTAGTAACATTCCCTAACAATGACTCGTCAGTTTCACAGCAGTACTTAAATGATATTGACGAAGTAGCGTCTTTCTTAAAAGAGTACCCAGATACAACTGTACTTCTTGAAGGTCATACGTCTGCAGTAGGTAAAGCGTCTTACAATAAATGGTTATCTAAAAAACGTGCTGATGCAGTAGCTAAAAAGCTAATTGCTGATGGTATTGCAGAAGATCGCATTACAACAGCTGGCTTAGGCGAAGAACGCCTTAAAAATGAAGCGAATACGGCACAAGCACACGCTGAAAACCGTCGTGTTGAAGCACACGTAAAATCTATTAAACGTGTAAAAGTACTACGTTAATAGTTTCTAATTAAGTAAAAACCCAGCTTATGCTGGGTTTTTTTATGGCTGTTAATAAGTATTCATGAAAGTTGATTTTATGAAATTCACTATTCATATTATTAATAATCGATATAACTAGTTGCCCAAGTGGATGGATTTTAATCTATGTATAAAAGCTTTATAATCGAGCGTTAGAATACTATAAGTATTGGGTTATAGTGTGTTTTGTAAACACTACCGAATACTTTCACGTCACCAAGAGGGCAATACTGTGCTACAAGAATATCGTAAACACGTAGAAGAACGTGCCGCGTTAGGTATCGTACCAGCGCCATTAGATGCTCAGCAAACGGCTGATCTTATTGAGCTAATTAAAACTCCACCGGCAGGTGAAGAAGAATTCGTCCTAGAACTACTAATCAATCGTGTACCGCCGGGTGTCGATGATGCAGCCTATATTAAAGCTGGTTTTTTAGCGGCAGTTGCAAAAGGTGAAGCCGTTTCTCCACTTCTTTCTAAAGAAAAAGCAGCTGAATTGCTTGGTACTATGCTTGGTGGCTACAATATCGCGCCAATGGTTGACCTACTTGATGACGAAGCGTTAGCGCCAATCGTAGTTAAGGGCCTTGCAAACACATTATTAATGTTTGATGCGTTTTACGATGTAGAAGAAAAAGCAAAAGCAGGTAATACATACGCCAAACAAATCATTGAGTCTTGGGCTGCCGCAGAATGGTTTACTAATAAGCCAGCTGTTGCTGAAAAGATCTCGGTTACTGTATTTAAAGTCACTGGTGAGACAAACACGGATGACTTATCACCCGCTCCAGATGCATGGTCACGTCCTGATATTCCACTTCACGCACTAGCGATGCTTAAAACAGAACGTGATGGCATTAACCCTGATAAAAACGGTGAAGTAGGTCCAGTTACCCAGCTCGAAGAATTAAAAACTAAAGGCTTACCACTTGCTTACGTAGGTGATGTTGTTGGTACGGGGTCTTCACGTAAATCTGCTACTAACTCCGTGCTTTGGTTTATGGGTGCTGATATCCCATTTGTCCCAAATAAGCGCGTAGGTGGTGTCTGTTTAGGTAACAAGATTGCGCCTATCTTTTTCAATACAATGGAAGACTCAGGTGCATTACCAATCGAATTAAATGTTGATGAATTCAACATGGGTGACCAAATCGACATCTACCCTTATGAAGGTGTTGTGAAACGTCATGGTACTGATGATGTGATCTCTACGTTTGCACTTAAATCTGAGGTCATTCTTGATGAGGTTCGTGCTGGTGGTCGTATTCCACTGATCATTGGTCGCGGTCTTACAGACAAAGCACGTACATCACTGGGTTTAGGTGCAACTGACGTATTTAAAGTACCAGCAGTTACTGAAGTGTCAGATAAAGGCTTTACGCTTGCGCAAAAAATGGTGGGTAAAGCATGTAATGTTGCCGGTATTCGCCCAGGCCAATACTGTGAACCAAAAATGACTACGGTTGGCTCGCAAGATACCACGGGTCCTATGACACGTGATGAGCTTAAAGACTTAGCCTGTTTAGGCTTCTCTGCAGATTTAACCATGCAGTCTTTCTGTCATACATCGGCTTACCCTAAACCAATTGACGTAAATACGCATCATACACTTCCTGATTTCATCATGAACCGTGGTGGTGTATCGCTTCGTCCTGGTGATGGTGTAATTCACTCATGGTTGAACCGTATGTTATTACCAGACACCGTAGGTACCGGTGGTGATTCACATACGCGTTTCCCATTAGGTATTTCATTCCCTGCGGGTTCAGGTGCGGTCGCATTTGCAGCAGCAACAGGTGTTATGCCACTTGATATGCCTGAATCGATTTTGGTTCGTTTTAAAGGTGAAATGCAGCCTGGTATCACGTTGCGTGACCTCGTTCATGCCATCCCTTACTACGGTATTAAAGAAGGGCTATTAACGGTTGAGAAGAAAGGTAAAATCAACGAGTTCTCTGGTCGTATACTAGAAATTGAAGGAGTTGAGCACTTAACTGTTGAGCAAGCATTTGAACTATCAGATGCATCAGCAGAGCGTTCAGCTGCAGGTTGTACTGTTAAGCTTTCTAAAGAGTCGATCAGCGAATACCTTGAGTCTAACATTGTTATGCTTAAGTGGATGATTTCTGAAGGCTACGGTGATGTACGTACAATCGAACGTCGTATTACAGCAATGCAAGAATGGCTAGCTAACCCAGAACTAATGGAAGCGGATAAAGATGCTGAGTACAAGCATGTGCTTGAAATCGACTTAGCTGACATTAAAGAGCCGGTACTTTGTGCGCCAAATGATCCAGATGATGCGCGTTTACTGTCTGATGTAACAGGCGAGAAAATCGATGAAGTATTTATCGGTTCTTGTATGACTAACATTGGTCACTTCCGTGCCGCAGGTAAATTACTCGATGGCTTTACTGGTCGTATTCCAACACAGCTTTGGGTTGCACCGCCAACTAAGATGGACAAAGACCAGCTTACGGACGAAGGTTACTACGGTATCTTTGGTCGTGTTGGAGCACGTATTGAAACGCCTGGGTGTTCACTGTGTATGGGTAACCAAGCACGTGTTGCAGATAAAGCAACGGTTGTGTCTACCTCAACACGTAATTTCCCTAACCGTTTAGGTACAGGCGCAAATGTGTTCTTAGCTTCAGCAGAGCTGGCAGCAGTAGCGGCAATTTTAGGTAAATTACCTACTCCGGCTGAGTACCAAGAATATGCAGCGAAAATCAATGCAACGGCAGCAGATACCTACCGTTACTTGAACTTCCACCGTATGCCTCAGTACACTAAAAAAGCAGATAACGTAATTATTCAGCAAGCTGTATAATTAATAGAGTTTGAATGAAAAGCCCGCTTCGGCGGGTTTTTTATCGTTTAAATTTAATTTGGATTATTCATGCTTTAATAATCTTATATTGAATTAAATTTAAGTATTATTTACTTTTTAGTTGAATAATAAAGCAAAAAATCCTCGCTATATGCATTAAAATCCCTGCCAATATTATCATTATTATAAGCAGGATTTTATGACCGCATTAAACAACCAGAATTTACTGCAACTTCGTTTTATTAACCAAGCCAACATTGATTTGGTTAAGCCTTCTTTTGATAACTTACCTGCAAACCCATATGCAGATGGTGCGTTTCGCAAACGCCGTTATTCAGTAGTTAAACTACAAAATGGTGAGCTTAATCTTCAAGCGACTAAAGCGTTTGTGCAAGACGATTCAATTAATACCTTTCAAGGTAATGTTGAACGTACTTACGAAAATTTAGAGCAAAGCTTGCTTGAGTCTGAGGGTATGAAAAGTATTGTTAGCGAATTTTGTGCGATTACCGGTATTGATGCAGACCGTGATATTGAAATTCACCAATTTAGAATGCTTGCCATTGATAGCGACACGCCAGCAGCCCCAGAAGGTGTGCATCAAGACGGGTTTGATCATGTGTGTGTATGTGGTGTTTCTCATGAGAATTTAGAAGGTGGTGAGCTATTGGTTTATGAAAACCAACAAGCTGAACCTTGTTTTAAAATGGAAATAAAAGACGGCATGTTTGCACTAATTAACGACCGTCAGGTATGGCATAACGCCACGCCAATGAACAAAATTGATGCTAATAAACCAGGTTATCTGGATTGTTTTGTACTAACTGCTTAAGAGAAATAAAATGAATTTAATGCAATTGCGCGCGCAATTTCCTGCTTTAATGCAAACGGTTGATGGCAAGTCACCGGTATTTTTAGATGGGCCAGGTGGGTCACAAGTACCCCAGCCGGTACTCAGTGCCATGACCGCTTATTTAGGGCATTACAATTCAAACTTGGGCGGTGCGTTTTTCTCAAGTGACAAAACGGTTGAGCTAATGGCTAATGCGCGTCAAGCGGCGGCTGATTTGTTAAATGCCCCTAGTGCACAAAATATTGTGTTTGGTCCGAACATGACCAGCCTTACGTTTAGCTTCAGCCGCGCGATTTCACGCAGTTGGCAAGCAGGCGATGAAATTATTGTGACCAATGCAGATCATTTTTCAAATGTATCGTCTTGGCAGCAAGCCGCTGAAGATAAAGGTGCAGTGGTTAACACTGCGCTAATTAACGAAGCCGATTGCAGTTTAGATATGGCGCATTTTGAAAGCTTATTAAACGCTAACACTAAATTGGTTGCCGTTACGTATGCATCAAATACCACTGGCTCTATTAACGATATTAAACGCATTATAGAGCTTGCGCACAATGTCGGAGCATTGGTGTATGTTGATGCTGTGCATTATGCCCCTCATGAACTAATCGATGTGCAAGCATTAGATTGTGACTTTTTAGCGTGTTCTGCATATAAGTTTTTTGGCCCGCACTTAGGTATGGTATACGGTAAAGCTTCGCATTTAGAAGGGTTTACACCTTATAAAGTAGAGCCAGCAAAAGATATTGCTCCTGGTCGTTGGGAAACTGGTACCCAAAGTTTTGAAGCACTAGCGGGCTTTATTGCGGCGGTTGATTACATTGCGGCAATTAGCGAACTTGATGACAGTCACTCACGCCGAGAAAAACTGCGTGTTGCGTTTGAAAAAACGAAACAACACGAGATGGCGCTTAGTGAATACTTTTTAACACGCCTGGTTAATTACCCGCGTATTAAATTGTTTGGTATTGATGACTTAGCACGCTTAAGTGAGCGTACCCCTACGTTTGCACTGACCTTTGAAGGGTTAGAGCCTCGCCAAGTGTCTGAATTTTTAGGCAAACAACATGTATGTGTATGGGATGGTAATTTTTACGCCCAAGGTTTATGCAAACAACTTGGTGTGCTTGATAAGGGCGGCGTAGTACGCATTGGTTGCATGCACTACAACACTCTAGAAGAAATGGACACGCTATTTAATTTGTTTGATGAGCTACTAGGTTAATCCCTTATTTATTCAATACTTTTTAAAGCCATAAGTAAAAATTACTTATGGCTTTTTTATTGGCTGATTACCTAGCTTTGTGGCGTTCCATATATTTGCTCTGCTCGATTGAACAAAACCCATGAGGTTAAAATATACTTATCATTTGATACTGGCTTATTGCCTCTATGTGTATGCGTGAAATATCCTGGAGCAACCACCATGCTGCCTTTTTTAGGGGCTATTTTACGATTTTGATAATAAAACTCGGTTTCTCCGCCTTCTTCAACATCATTTAAATAAAACATAAATAACAATACCCGATGCAGGGCTTCATTATGTTGTAACTGCGGATACACCTCACTATGCCAATACGGGTAGCCCCCTTTATTGACCTCATATTTTTGTGCTTGAATATTACCGAGCCTAAAAATTTGCTGCACCAATAAAGGAAGTTGTGGTTTACCTACTTCGTCATAATTGGCATGAGTCAAATCTACCGGCTGACCTGTTTTTGGGTGATACACTTTTAAGCCAAATGCCCCAATCATCATAAAAATATGTTCTTCAATGTATTTAAAAACAAACTGTGCAGTGGTTTGTTGAATATGTTTTAATTGTTCTGCGTACTCAGGATGATTGTTTAAGTGCAGGTCGTGGCTATCTTTTTTATTAAGATCAACGCCACCCGATGTCATCCCTTGTTTAATATGCGGGCTTTGAGAAAAGGTAGTGATAAAGTTATCGCAAAAGTCACTGCTGAGCGCGTTGTCATACACGCGGATAAAGTCCGTCATGAGTTACCTGTTTAATTATTATGGATTATTATGTTTACTGAAAAAGTGATGCCGCGCTTTAGCGAAACGGATGCACTCGGACACATCAACAATACCGTACTCCCTGTTTGGTTTGAAGCCGCCCGAGTACCTATTTTTAAATTTTTTACCCCTGATCTTAATCCTCACAACTGGAAGTTAATTATTGCTAAGGTTGAAGTGTCGTTTGTCGGCGAGTTATTTTATGCCCATGAAGTGACAATTAACTCCAGCATAGAGCAGATTGGTAATAGCTCATTTGTGATCCGCCAAGAAGCCTGGCAGCAAGATAAGTGCTGTGCTATTGGTAAAACGGTCATGGTACGTTATGACTTCGCCAGCAAAACAAAGCAAATGCTTTCGGCTGATGAAAAAGCTGCATTAACACAGCACCTTGTTGCAACGAGTTAATCGCAGTTTAGCTATGACTTAGTTAAATATTGCCCTAAGGCAATGACTTGTTTTTCAGTAAAGCGTAGTCCGAGCTTAGTTCTGCGCCACAATATATCTGCGTTAGTTCTTAACCATTCATGGTTAACTAAGTGTGCCATAGCTGCGCGCTATACGTTTTAAGGTGTCGATTGGTAGCCTCTTTTTTGTGGGCTCAGTATTTAATATTGGATTTTTATGTTGTGACAGCTAATTGCTATTTGTAGGTATGCTAAAAAGGTTGGCCTTGAAATAGGCCAACCATAGTACTTCTCTTTACTGACCATGTATCGATGATTGCTGAAGTTAGATTGATAAATCACAAGTTACTCGACCGCATATCTTGATTAAGCGGAAAATCCACCGTCGATCATCAAGTCAGCGCCAGTGATATAACCCGCTTCTGAGCTAGCAACGAATGCAACTAAGCTCGCAATCTCCTCCACTTGACCATAACGACCAAGTGCACCTATTGCTTTTACAGGCTCCGAAGTATCGCCATTGTCTGGGTTTAAGTCAGTATCGACTGGACCAGGAAGAATGTTATTAACTGTAATGCCTCTAGGGCCTAGATCGCGAGAGAGACCTTTAACCAATCCGGTTAGTGCAGACTTACTCATTCCATATATTGAACCGCCAGCAAAAGGAATGCGCTGAGCGTTCGTACTACTGATATTGATTATTCTGCCATTATTTTTCATGCGCTTCGCGGCTTCATGAATAGCCACAAACACACTTCTTACATTGGTATTAATGGTCTTGTCCCAATCATCTATTGTCAATTTTTCAATACTGTCCCAGATCAGCGTACCTGAGTTGTTTACGACAATATCAATTTGACCAAGTTGTTCTATGGTTTCGCTGATTGCATTTCTGATATCTTCAGGCTTAGTGCTATCCGCCTTTATTGCGATGACTTTTTTGCTACCTTGTGAAGTTAAGTTCTCAGCAAGCGCTTTAGCTTTTTCGTGAGATGACACAAATGTAAAAGCAACAGACGCTCCCTCCAATGCCAATCTCTCAACAATGGCGGCACCAATACCGCGACTGCCACCTTGGATAAAAGCGACCTTACCTTTGAATCTATTGAAGTTATTCATTATGTTTACCTTAATTGAAAATCGATGTAATCATCTCGTTGATGTACATAGAATAATCGATTCACATTCGCTTATTAAGTCCATATAATGACGAACATAAAGTCCTTGTGGGAATTAATTGATGTTAAAAAGCCAATTTGTGGAAGTTCGTCACTTTGTCACCGTTGCGCAATTGGGGAGTTTTACCCTTGCGGCTCAAGCGCTTGGAATGACCGGTTCAGCTTTAAGTAAAAGCGTTGCTCGACTAGAAAAACAGCTAGGCACCAAACTCCTTCATCGAACAACTCGACGCATCGCGTTAACCAATGATGGGGATTCCTATTTAGCCGACTGCCTTAAAGCGATGACCATTTTAGAGGAAGCAGAGAAGCGCTTAAGCAATCAACAGTTATTGCCATCAGGGCGTGTGCGTATAGATTTACCCGCAGTTCTCGGTAGAAGAGCAATCCTACCCAAGTTGCTAGAATTAACGTCCAAGTTCGAGCAATTAGATCTATCTATTACCTTTAATGACCGTCCTACGGATTTAGTCAGTGACGGGATTGATCTTGCGATCCGCGTTGGGCACTTAGAAAACTCGGGCGATATTGTTGCACGTAAAATAGGGGAGCAAAAAAGGGTGATATGTGCCTCTCCCTCTTATTTAGCAACGCGAGCACCGATTACCAAAAAAGAAGATATTGCTCAACATGATTGCATCGTCGGTTGGCCTATAGGACAAAGGCATAGTTGGCTGCTGAAAAATGCTAAAGGGGCAACCGAATCTGTTGATATTTCAGCACGTCATGAGATAGCCGACTGTGAAGGTATTTTGCAATCGACTTTATCTGGTGCAGGTTTAGCTCAACTACCAGTATGGTTAGTGAAGCAATACCTTGATGATGGGCAATTATGCCCTGTATTAGAGAAATTCAATGGCGAAGGTGCACCCATCAGTATTGTTTGGCTAAAAACACCTTACATTCTGCCTAAAATAAGAGTCATCATAGATGAGATTATTACTTTAGCTAGCCGTCATCCAGATGTTTTTGAGGCTTCTTTGTAATTTTGATTAATCGAAGTACGACATTGCAGGTACTTTTAGTATTATTGTGTGCGCCCATAAGTATTCTTGTGTTTACTGCTCACTCTTGTCGTCAGTGCTATTGAAAAGTCTAACTTGTTCAATGCAATACAATGTAGCCATTTTGCGTATAAATCGTTGCGCTCTTCACTGCTTATACTTGGTTCAAAGCGACGAACGCTTGGCAAGCTGCGCAGTTGATTCATACACCTCAGTTTGTAATCCTGCTAAGTAAGTCACCCCCAGTGAGGTGGTTTCGGTTAAAGTAAGGCGCTCACTCATCACAGCACCTTGTTGCAACGAGTTAATCGCAGTTTAGTTGTGGCAAGCAGGATGTTTAGTTAAATATTGCCCCAGGGCAATGACTTGTTTTTCAGTAAAGCGCAGTCCGAGCTTAGTTCTGCGCCACAATATATCTGCGCTGCTTTTTGCCCATTCATGGTTTACTAAGTAATCAACTTCTTTTGCATATAAGCCATGGCCAAAGTGATAACCTAAATCGCCGATTGCTTGGCTGTTCCCCAGTAACTGATAACTAAGCGTGCCATAGCTGCGAGCCATACGTTTTAAGGTGTCGGTTGGCAGCCAAGGATAGCTGCTTTCTAACTGAGCGATAAGGTATGCTTGGTTACTAAAGTCGCCGCCTGGTAAAGGGGTGTTTTTCGTCCACGAGCCACTCATTTTTGGGTAAAAAGGCGCTAACTTATTGACGGCATTTTCTGCAAGCTTTCTATAAGTGGTAATTTTGCCACCAAACACACTTAATAATGGAGCATGATCAGCCTCATTATTTAATATCAGTTTGTAATCGCGGGTGACTGCTTGGGCATCTGTTGATTTGTCATCTAACAGCGGGCGCACGCCACTAAACGTGTGCACAATATCCGCTTCGCTTATTGGCTTTTTAAAGTAATGATTAGTAATACTGATCAGGTATTCGATTTCTTGCTCACTAATTTTTACATCAGTAATATCGCCGGTGTACTCTTCATCCGTGGTGCCAATCAGTGAGTAATCTTGCTCATAAGGAATTACAAATACAATGCGGTTATCTTCATTTTGTAAAATATAGGCAACTGGTTGGCTATGAATTCGAGGCACCACAATATGACTGCCTTTTACAAGACGAACAGTATGTGGTGTGGGCTGGGTAAATACATCTTCAAATAATGATGCTACCCAAGGGCCTGCAGCATTTACAACACTTTTAGCCTTAATATTTAGGTGTTGCTTGCTAGCTTGCTGCTCTAAAATTACATTCCAATAGTCTGCGTTACGGATGGCTTTAATACAGCGCGTGCGTGTTGCAATGGTGGCACCAAAATTATGCGCTGCTTGTGCGTTTAAAATCACTAAACGTGCGTCATCAACCCAGCCGTCTGCGTATTCAAAGCCTTGGGTAATGCTGCTGTTAAGAACGCTATCGCTGTTAAACTCAATCGCCTTTGAAGCGGGTAAAGTATTACGCTTGGCTAGGTGGTCGTAAATAAATAACCCCACACGAATCATCCATGGCGATCGTAAATGTGTTTGATGCGGCAGTCGAAAAGACAGTGGCCACATAATATGCGGTGCTTTTTTTAACAGTATTTCACGCTCACGCAAGGCTTCTCTTACCAATCTAAATTGATAATTCTCTAAATAGCGAAGCCCGCCATGAATAAGTTTACTGCTATTAGAGGAGGTGGCAGAAGCTAAATCGTTCTGCTCACATAAGAGTACTTTTAAGCCACGGCCACTGGCATCGGCAGCAATGCCAGCGCCGTTAATGCCGCCGCCAATAATGAGTAAGTCATATTCGTTATCGTGTACGCTCATAGATTCTTAGTCACTCTCGTCGTCAGTGCTATTAGAAAGTCTAACTTGTGCAATGCAATGTAGCCACTTTGCATATAAATCGTTGCGCTCTTCACTGCTCATGGAGGGTTCAAAGCGACGATCGCTTTTCCACATGTTGGCAAGCTGTGCAGTTGATTCATACACCCTAGTTTGCAGCCCTGCTAAGTAGGCAACCCCCAATGAAGTGGTTTCGGTTAAGGTTGGCCGCTCAACGCTTGCGCCTAAAATGTTAGCTAAAAATGCCATGGCCCAATTATTGTTTGCCATGCCGCCATCAACTCTTAAAATACTAGGGCGAAGTCCGTCACCCTCCATAGCTTTTTGTAAATCTTTGGTTTGATAACCCACTGACTGTAAGGCGGCTGCCACAATAGTACTAATGCCTGAATCTCGGGTTAGGCCTAAAATAGCGCCTCTTGCATTTGCATCCCAATAGGGGGCACCTAAGCCGGTAAACGAGGGCACTAAAAACACCCCATGATCTAAGGGAACATCTTTGACAAGAGCTTCACTTTCTCCCGCGTTTTCTAATAACTTTAAGCCTTCTACTATCCACTGCATGGTGGCACCGGCCATAAAAATGCTGCCTTCAATCGCATAGGTGGGTTTGCCGTTGAGCCGATATGCAAGAGTGGTTAATAAACGATTATTTGATTTTAGTGCTTTATCACCAGTGTTAAGCATTAAAAAGCAGCCCGTGCCGTAGGTGCTTTTTGCCATACCTTCTTCAAAACAGGCTTGACCAATTAAAGCCGCTTGCTGATCGCCTGCAATACCACAAATAGGAATTTCACTACCGAACAACTCGCCGCTTGTTATCCCAAAATCAGCCGCTGAGTCCATTACCTCAGGTAACATAGCCAGTGGGATATCAAATAAAGCCAGTAATTCTTCATCCCAGCATTGCTGATGAATATTAAACAGTAAAGTTCGTGAGGCATTAGTGGCATCGGTTTTGTGCACTTTACCGTCGGTTAATTGCCACAATAAGTAGGTATCTACCGTGCCAAATGCTAGTTCACCTGCTTGTGCTTGCTCTTTAGCGCCAGTGACGTTATCTAAAATCCAACGAACTTTGGTTGCAGAAAAATAAGGGTCGAGTACTAAACCGGTTTTATCATTCACCATTTTCGTATGCCCAGCATGGCGTAAACTATCGCAATATTCACTGGTGCGTCGGTCTTGCCATACAATCGCGTTATATATAGGTTGCCCAGTTTTTTTATTCCACACTAAAGTGGTTTCTCGCTGATTAGCAATGCCGATGGCAATTATGTCGGCGGCAGTTACTTGTTGCTGCGCTAAGAGGTTTTTGACACTGGTTAATACAGTTTGCCAAATATCTACAGGGTCGTGTTCAACCCAACCATTTTTTACAAAATGCTGAGGGAAGGTTTGTTGAGCACTCCCTATCACCTGTGCATCTTTGCTATATAAAATAGCCCGAGAGCTTGTCGTTCCTTGATCAATCGAGAGTAAGTATTTAGCCATAAAAAATAATGTTGTTTAATTTAGATAAAGATAGCTTGTCTTTAAGCTAAACGAATAGCAATGCTTTTGCACCATAATGGTTAAAATTATAGATTAGCAGAGGGTAGGAGAGGGAAATGATAATTAAATTTTGGCGCCTATTATTTAATAGACGCCAAGCAATAGTGATTAATTAGTACTCGTTAATTGTTGATGTAACCAATCTTTTAATACCATTCTGTCGTGCTTTAGCTGCTGCATAGCTTCGTCATCGATAGGTGAGTCTTGTAGTTCAAGTACCCGAATTTCTTTATCGATTTCATTGTATTGTTTTGCTTTAGTAGCAAAGTTTTCATCATTTGCATTGAGTTTTGCAATTGTTTGCGTGTAATCAGGAAAGTCTTTAGTTAATGAATGGTCTTCGCCTAACATAGGTTACTCCTTGTTTATACGTATTTAATGCGCTGTTGGATAATGCAGGTCACTTTACTGATAGACAGTTTGTAACTACTGAATTACTCATATAATAGAGCTTGGGCTGATTTAAAATAAATCAACCATTACTGATTGTAAGCGAGCTATTTGTATTAGCTGAGCTGCAAAACACTGACACCTGCAAAGCCTTCAGTTAGAATATGCATGCAATAACCATCCGCCTAATTACTTTGAGTACTTTAATACATGCTTTTAATGATCGATAACTACGACTCGTTTACCTACAATTTGGTACAGTATTTTCAACGATTAGATCAAGAAGTGGTGGTAAAACGTAACGACCAAATAACGCTGAGCGAAATTAAACAGTTAAACCCCGATCATATTGTGATTTCTCCAGGCCCTAAAAGCCCAAGTGAAGCGGGAGTGTCGTTATCTGTTGTAGAGCAATTTAAAGGAACTTATCCTATATTAGGTATTTGTTTGGGGCACCAAACCATTGCTCAGGTGCTAGGTGGTAAGGTGGTGCGCGCTAAACAGGTTATGCATGGAAAAACATCGCCAATTTATCATCAGCATCAAGGTATGTTTAAAGGTTTACCCAACCCGCTGACAGTGTGCCGCTACCATTCTTTAATTGTTGAAGCACACTCATTGCCTAAAGAACTAGAAGTAACAGCATGGACACAAAGTAAAACTGGGCTGCGTGATGAAATTATGGGATTGTTGCATAACGAGCTCGCACTTGAAGGCGTGCAGTTTCACCCTGAAGCAATTTTGACCGAGCAAGGCTTAGCCTTACTTGATAACTTTTTAACGCGCTTCTAGGCTTATACCTGTAAGCTATTTTCCTTTTTTGCCTTAAGATAGAGTTTATGACCGATACATTGCAGCAACAGCGAATTGTTAACGTGCTACACCAACGAGCGCATGATTTGCTACTGGGTCATAGTTTTGCTAATCAGCAAATAGGCTTTATTCATACCTTAGACCTCAATGACGGTAAACCCGTTAAAAAGCGTACCTTATTAGAAGTTGAAGTGGCCGCTCAGCAAAAGCGTCAACAAAAAAGTACTTCACATCAAAAGTTACAGGCAAAAACCAGTCAAAAATTACATACGGTTATTGAAACCGTGATGGCCAAACGTCTTGAAGACATAGATTTAGTCATCAAAGACACTGTTGGTATAGATGATAATGTGCCCGCTATACTTGATATTCTTGCAACACGCGCGGCATCGGTCGGTCGTTTAGAGCCGCTAATTAACGATTTAAACTGGCTTGGACGAGAGCTGGTTACCTTAGTTAATTTACCTTTTTATCGTAAGCAACGCAGTAAAGGCACCTCAGTCAAAGTAGATACCCCAGCGTTGGCATTACGTTATTTGGGCTTAGACAACCTGCAACTGGTAGTGCCTACTTTTGCAGTGCGCCATTGGATGCCAAACAGCACCGCACCATTTCCGCTATTAAAGCGCAGGTTAAAAGACAACACTATGTCATGTGCTATTGCGGCACAAACTCTAGCGCAGCTTAATGGGTTAAATCCCATGCATGCATTTACCTTAGGCATGTTATTAAATGTGGGGCAAATTGCCTTAGTGCGCTTATACTTAAAAGTGTTTGAGCAAGTATGGCAACGCAAAATACAGCGTGCTCGTGAAGAAGGTGACAAAAACCTACACACTGCGTTGTTAGAGTTAAAACCTGACCCGCTATTTTTAACGACATTGCTGAATGAAAAATCACTGCTTGTTAGCACCAAGGTGATTGAAACCATGTCATTTAAATACTTACCCTTTAACACTGTTATGCAGCAGTTAGTGAATGGGACAGAAAAAGGTGATAGCTTATTGCCATTATCGCAAGTAATTTTAAAAGCTCGCTGCTACTCCCAGTACTTAAATTTAAAAGAGCACCAGCTTATTGAAGACGATGAATTACAAAGCTGGTTTAGCTATTATAAGTTTACAAAAAAAGAGTTAGAGACCTTACAAACAGCTAATTTTACTAATTTGGCACTTCAAATCGATTAAATCTGTTAATTTTTTTGCGACTATTCATTCACTTTAATTCTACTTATTCATGTGCAGTTGGTTTATAAGCGCTATGCTTTTTTCGTTGTAGAGGCGCTGACTAAGGTAAATGCACATCATTACTAGCTCTCAAATAGTTATTCACTATCTATGAAATAATATCTTAAGCCCTTTATTTTAAAGGGGTACATGAAAGTTTTTGAAGAGACATAACCCTAAATTTCTGAAATAATGAGCGCCTGAAAATTGAACCACAACGTAGTTTCAGGCAAATACATAGCTATTATTTTTTGCCGACACATTTGGTTATTAACAATAATCACACCCCTATTCTACTGCTTTGTGATGCACACAATTAAGAGGAAATAAAATGACAGTCAATCGCGAATTATTTGATCACGTAATGGTTCCTAACTACGCACCTTCAAGCGTAATTCCAGTTCGAGGCGAAGGTTCTCGTGTATGGGATCAACAAGGACGAGAGTTTATCGACTTTGCTGGTGGTATTGCCGTTAACTGTCTTGGCCACTGCCATCCTGCATTAGTGGGTGCATTAAAAGAGCAGGGCGAAAAAATTTGGCATTTATCAAATGTAATGACCAATGAGCCAGCGCTTCGCTTAGCTAAAAAAATGGTTGATGCGACTTTTGCAGAAAAAGTTTACTTTGCAAACTCAGGCGCAGAAGCAAACGAAGCGGCACTTAAATTAGCGCGTCGTTTTGCGCTTGATAAATTTGGTGCAGAAAAGTCACAAATTATCGCCTTTAATAAAGGTTTCCATGGTCGTACCTTCTTCACGGTTACTGTAGGCGGTCAAGCGGCTTACTCTGACGGTTTTGGTCCTAAGCCAGGCGACATTGTTCATTGTGACTACAATGACCTTGCCGCATTTGAAGCGTTGATTAGCGATAACACCTGTGCGGTAATGATGGAGCCAATTCAAGGTGAAGGCGGTATTATCTCGCCAACTGACGAATTTGCTCAAGGCGTTCGTGATTTATGTACTAAGCACAATGCATTGCTAATTTTTGATGAAGTGCAATCAGGTGTTGGTCGTACGGGTGAGCTATACGCATACCAAGGCTTAAACGTAGTACCTGACATTTTAACTTCAGCTAAAGCACTTGGTGGCGGTTTTCCAATTGGCGCTATGCTAACAACCACTGAGATTGCACAGCATCTTAAAGTAGGTACTCATGGTTCTACTTACGGCGGTAACCCACTAGCCTGTGCAGTTGCAGAAGCCGCATTTGATACAGTGAACAATCCAGAAGTATTAGCGGGCGTTAAAGCAAAAGCGGCGTTATTTACCGAGCTACTTAATGCGATTAACGAAAAGTACCATGTATTTAGTGAAATTCGTGGCCAAGGTTTATTAATCGGTGCCGTAGTTAATGAGCAGTACAAAGGGCGCGCTAAAGAGTTTTTAGTTGCAGGTACTGAGCATGGCTTAATGTCACTTGTAGCGGGTGCTGATGTGGTTCGTTTCACTCCATCTTTAGTAATACCAGAAGCTGATATTCGCGAAGGTATGGCACGCTTTGAAAAAGCAGTAGCCCACGTTGTAAATGCGTAATCGCTAATTCAACTTCTCTAAGGGCAAACATTGTTTGCCCTGCAGTTCCTATTTACCGTTATATATAAGGGAGTAAGCGGATTCATGATGATCCTTCGCCCAATCCAAAAAAGTGATTATGCAGCTTTAGTAACCATTGCCGACGAGTCGGGACATGGCTTTACTTCTTTACCTAATAATGAAGAGTTATTACAAAAGAAGATTGCACATTCAGTTAACTCATTTACAAAAACCACGTCACAACCTGGTGATGAAGGGTACTTATTTGTTCTTGAAGATACTGAAACTGGTGAAGTAGTTGGTACTTCAGGTATTGAAGCGGCAGTTGGCTTAGATGACGCATTTTATCACTATCATTTGAGTAAAGTGATTCACTCTTCGCGCACACTAGATGTATATAAAGCGGTAGATATTCTCACCCTTTGTAATGACTACACTGGAGCTACAGAGCTGTGTACGCTGTTTTTAAAAGACGGTTATCGTAAAAATTGTAACGGTAAGCTGCTTTCAAAAGCACGCTTTATGTTTATAAAACAGCACCAGCAACGCTTTGCACAAACCGTTATCGCAGAAATGCGTGGCGTATCTGACGAAAACGGCAGTAGCCCGTTTTGGCAGTGGCTTGAAGAGCACTTTTTCTCAATGGATTTTCCAACCGCAGATTATCTGACGGGAATTGGCCAAAAAGTGTTTATTGCTGAGTTAATGCCTAAATACCCAATTTACGTCAACTTATTGAGTAAAGAAGCGCAAGCGGTTATTGGTCAAGTACACGATAATACGCGCCCAGCTATTCAGTTATTAAAAAGTGAAGGCTTTACTTTTAATGGTTACGTCGACATTTTTGATGCAGGCCCAACCGTTGAAGCAAAAGTAGATAACATTGCTACTGTACGTAATGCACAAAACTTTAGTGTTGAAATTGGCGAAATGACAGGTGATACCATGGTATTGCTAGCCAATGATAAGCTTGAAGACTTTAGAGCAACCGTTGTTCCTATGGCATTTGATTCACGTTCAAACAGCCTTGTGCTTACGCAAGAACTTGCTGATGCATTACATTTGAAATCGGGCGACTTTGTTACTGCTACCCCAGTTTAATTTAGGAGAAAGTATATGACTCATCCTGCACAATTTATTAATGGTCAATGGTCGCAAGGCCAAGGCACAGAATTTAACTCAGTTAATCCTGCAAATAACGACGTTATTTGGCAGGCATCAGCTGCAAGCGCAGAGCAAGTAGATAGCGCTGTAGCATCAGCACGTGAAGCATTTTACAGCTGGGCTGATAAAAGCTTTAGCGAGCGTTTAGAGATTGTAAAAACCTTTGCTGCAACATTAAAAGAGCACAGCGAAGAGCTAGCGGTTGCTATTGCACAAGAAACAGGTAAACCACTTTGGGAAACACGTACTGAAGCGGGCGCCATGGTAGGTAAAATTGCCATTGCTGAAAAAGCATTTTTAGACCGTACTGGTGATGTTGAAAACGCTATGCCGCAAGGCCGTGCGATGATCCGTCATAAGCCACATGGTGTTGTTGCTGTATTTGGCCCTTACAACTTCCCTGGGCATTTACCAAATGGCCACATTGTACCTGCACTTTTAGCCGGTAATACTGTGATATTTAAACCATCTGAACTTACACCTATGGTGGCTGAGCTAACCCTTAAGTTATGGGAAAAAGCCGGTTTACCAGCTGGGGTTATTAACCTAGTACAAGGTGAAGTGGAAACAGGTAAAGCATTGGCGTCACACAAAGGCATTGATGGTTTATTCTTTACTGGGTCTTCACGTACGGGTCATATTTTACATGAACAGTTCGCAGGTCAACCAGGTAAAATTTTAGCGCTTGAAATGGGTGGTAATAATCCGCTAATCGTTAAAGATGCAGAAGATACTCTTGCTGTAGTGCATGATATTGTGCAGTCTGCGTTTATCTCAAGCGGCCAACGTTGTACCTGTGCGCGTAAATTGTTTTTACCAACAGGCGCTAAAGGCGATGAAATTTTAGCGCGCTTAATTACAGCGACTAAAGCAATTAAAGTTGGTAACTACGACGACGCTGACCAACCGTTTATGGGTTCAATGATCTCAGCGGCCGCTGCTGCTGGTATGGTTAAAGCGCAAGACGAGTTAAAAGCCATGGGTGGTGACGTGTTAGTTGAGCTTGAGCATACAGCTAACACCGGTTTTGTTACACCTGGTATTATTGAGTGCACAAATATTAAAGACTTCCCAGATGAAGAGCACTTTGGTCCACTTTTAAAAGTATTCCGCTTTGACGATTTTGACCAAGCGATTGATAAAGCAAACGACACTAGCTTTGGTTTATCAGCAGGTTTATTAAGTGATAACCAAGCTGATTACGATCATTTCTTACGTCGTATTCGTGCGGGTATTGTTAACTGGAACCGTCCAATTACAGGCGCCTCAAGTGCTGCACCGTTTGGTGGTATTGGTGCCTCAGGCAATCACAGAGCAAGCGCTTATTACGCTGCCGATTACTGTGCATACCCAGTTGCTTCTGTGGAACTTGAAAAAGTAACCATGCCAGCAACATTAAGCCCAGGCTTAAAAATAGATTAAGTACTCTGAACATTAGGGTCTGTTGACCTTTGCGGATTAAAATTTGTTCAAACTAGGGGCGGTTTAATTGCGGCGCGAGGTTTGTAACCTAGTGGGCTAAGTAAAAACCGAGCAACAAAGAGTAAATCGCCCCTAGGCAGAACCCGAAGGGCAGCGCCTGTTTGGCATTGATGCTGCGTTATCGCCTATTTATGGGGAATAACCACACCACATAGGCTCTGCCTTGCCTAAATACCAAACAGACTGCTGCAAATTTAACCTTGAAAGGTCAACAGACCCTAGTTAAGTACGACTTAATTAGTATAAAAGCAGCTTCGGCTGCTTTTTTTGTATTGCAATCCCACAAAGCTAGCAATTATTAGTGCTTTCTGCTTAAATTAAGCAATCAGTATTTTTGAGGTAAATAAACGATGGTTTTAAACAGGCAAGGGTACGATGACTTAATAATGTACCTAACTCAGAACTTAGCGTTGTTTGAAAAACCAGGCGAAATAAAGCCAGGTGCGCCAACCGTTATTGAGTTAATTGAAGATGTAATTGCCGAAAATGTCATACGCATTTGTCAACAACACCCAGACCTTTCTACAGAGCAGCGCAGTCAAATTGTGCGCGAGGTTGATGGCATTGTTTACGATTTACAAGAAGTGCTGAGTAGTGTGACCTCTCACACTGTTACAGTAGAACAGCATGCTTTTATTGATGAATTTGCTGGGCTAGTTAAAAACTTATTTGATAACGCTATTAATTAATTGTTCCCCCTTTAAAAACCACGCTTTATTCGCTATTTAATTTTAAATGCGCGTGAGAGCCTGCGTGTAATGAATACAAAATTAAACTAATGAGAAAAAACAATGCAAGCAAATGTAAAATGGGTTGAAGGTAATACCTATATAGGCCGCTCTAATAGTAATCATAATGTGGTATTTGATGCGGGTAGTGACGGAGCAGCACCAAGCCCAATGGAAATGGTGCTTATGTCTGTCGGTGGCTGTTCATCGGTTGATGTGGTAAGTATTTTAAAAAAAACCAAGCAAGACTTCTCATCCGTTGATGTGCAATTAACTGCTGAACGAGCAGAAACAGCCCCGCGCGTGTTCACTAAAATTAATTTACACTTTGTTGTAACTGGTAAGAATGTGTCTGAAAAACACCTAGAGCGAGCGGTTTCGCTTTCTGCCGAAAAGTATTGCTCAGTTGCATTAATGCTTGATAAAACAGTAGAAATTACCCACAGCCATGAAGTTGTTGAAGATCAGGAAAAATAACGCTTTTTCCGTGAGTGAAATTCGTATAAAATCCGCGAACTTTTCATTCTGCAGGTGCAGATTTCACTAATTTATAGGTTGGTTTATATGAACAAACCCTTCGATAAACTTAAACTTCATGGCTTTAATAATTTAACTAAAAGCCTAAGCTTTAGTATTTACGATATTTGCTATGCAAAAACAGAGCAACAACGTAAAGAATATATAGAATATATCGATGAGCAGTATAGTGCAGATAGACTAACCGACATTTTAGGTGATGTGGTTGATATTATTGGTGCCAATATTTTAAATGTTGCACGTCAAGATTATGAGCCACAAGGTGCCAGTGTAACTATTTTAGTTTCAGAAGAGCCTGTAGAAGAGCAGCAAAACTATGATGCTGACGAAGCGCCAGGGCCATTACCTGACTCAGTGGTTGCACACCTTGATAAAAGCCACATTTGTGTTCACACATATCCTGAAGCACACCCAGATGATGGTATTTGTACTTTCCGTGCGGATATTGAAGTATCAACCTGTGGCATTATTTCGCCGCTTAAAGCGTTAAACTTCTTAATCCATAGTCTTGAGTCTGATGTGGTAACGATTGATTACCGCGTACGTGGTTTTACCCGTGATGTAAACGGCGTTAAACATTACATTGACCATGCAATTAATTCGATTCAAAACTTCATGACAGAAGATACCAAAGAAGCGTACCAAATGATGGACGTGAACGTGTATCAAGAAAACCTGTTCCATACCAAAATGATGTTAAAAGAGACCGATTTAAATACGTATTTATTTGGTTTATCTACTGATGATTTGTCAGATGACGAAGAAGAAGAGATTCGCTCAAAACTAACACGTGAAATGCAAGAAATATTCTATGGCCGTAACCTGCCAGATACAGAATAATACCAATTGCATTAAATAAAAATGGCGCTCATTGAGCGCCATTTTTGTATGTCTGAGAAAGCTCAAGTAAATGAGCTGGGCTTTTGTAATAAATACTTACTTAGCTAAGCATGCTGTACAGTAACGCACACACTGCTAATGAACCGACAGCCAGTACAAATAAGGTACTTAAACGATTACGGTACTTTTGTAAGCTAGGCACTTTATAAACTGCAATCATTGGCATAATGAATAAAATCATCGCAATGATTGGGCCTGATAACTGATCCATCATATCTAGTATGCTTGGGTTTTTAACCGCGCAGAACCAAATAGCGAAAAACATCAGTACCGCACCCACTTTGTCAGCCACTTTAGGCCTCATGCTTGAGTGTTTAGTCACTAACCCAGTAAAGCTTTCGCGTGCCCCTAAAAAGTGACCTAAAAACGACGACATAATCGCAATAAAGGCAACCAAAGGTCCCAGCGTTGCAATGAATGAGTTTTCTGTAATATTAGCCAAGTAAGATAAAACAGAGACGTTTGCCGCTTTTGCTTCAGCCATTTGGTCACCGGTAAGCGATAACACGCATGAGAACACAAATAACAAAACAAAGGTAATCAATAATAAGCTAGTGCGCTTTAAAATCGCCTCTGACTTAGAGGTTGCTAGGTCACCATAGTGGCTGCGTTGTTTATTAACAAAGCTTGAAATAGCCGCTGCATGGCTAAATGAAAACACAATAATAGGAATCGATAACCAAAGTGTTTTACTAAAGCTACCTAGCCCAGGCATAGTTGTATCGGGCATTTGCCAGCTTGGGATTAAATACAGAGATAAAAAGAATAAAATACCTACTAGCGGGTACACTAAAATAGCAAAGGCGCGTAGCATTAAGCGTTCACCGCCCATCATTAAGCCAATCATAACAGCAACAAGTACACCTGAAAGCACAACGCGTGACGGCGACTCCATTCCTAATTGATTGACCATAAAGCTGTCTACCGTATTGGTTAAACCCACACCGTAAATGAGTAAAATAGGAAAAATTGATAAAAAGTATAACAAGGAGATCAGTCGGCCCGCGTTTACGCCAAAGTGTTCTTCTACCACATCGGTAAAATCAGCCTCTTTATTTTTTGATGATAATACAAAACGCGCCAAACCACGGTGCGCTAAAAAGGTCATAGGAAAGGCTAAACACGCCATAATAATCAGCGGCCAAAAACCACCAATACCAATATTAATCGGTAAAAATAAAATACCAGCACCCACTGCGGTGCCAAAAAGGCTAAGTGTCCACTGCGTATCATGCAGGTTCCATTTTGATTTAGACGTGTGTGCGTCTTGTGCTGGTGCATTTGAAAGCGTTGCACCTTGAGATGTTGTCATGTGTGTATATCCATTATTTATCATAATAATTGCGCCGAAGAATATAGTTTTTAACCACACATTTCATGTGTTTTTATGTCTTGGATATAAATTTGTTGTAGCGTATTAGTTACTGACTGTCACGAATATGAAACAGTGTTTAAAAGCTGTGCAATTAGTGCAGGAATATGCCGCGAAATGCGTGAATAATGTTCACTTTTTTGAGTTAAGAGTGTGGGGAATATATTTATATGTATTTGTTAAAGTGCTAAGTGCTTGTTGGGTTTCTTTCCACTCAACCCAACCTACGGTGTTTAAATTGCCATTGAGCTGCTCGCGACTCTAAGCCCGTAGCTCGCAACTCTTAGCTTTTATTCTTCTATCACACTCACTACAAAATACGGGTTCAAATATTCATCTTTGCTGTTATAGACAAGCGGGCTGCCATCGAGCTTAGTCACTTTTGCACCGGCTATTTCAGCAATCGCATGGCCTGCTCCGGTATCCCATTCACAGGTTGGGCCCAAGCGGGGGTAAATATCAGCACTGCCTTCGGCGACTAAACACAGTTTCAGTGAACTGCCTTTTGACACCATTTCAACCTCATCAAAGCGTTTTACAAATTCAGCTAAATCAGGGGAGGGGTGCGAGCGACTGCCTACAACACGAATAAGCCCTTTGTTAGGCTTAGTGGTGACTTTAAGCTCGATGCGCTCATCGCCTTTGTCTTTAAAAGCACCAATGGCTTCGGCGGCTATGTACGATACACCTAATGCTGGGGCATCAACCACAGCTAAAACTGGTTTGCCATTTTCGATTAGGGCAATATTAACGGTAAATTCACCGTTCTTTTTAATAAATTCTTTGGTGCCATCAATTGGGTCAACCAGCCAATAGCTGTTCCATGTTTGGCGTACGTCCCAACCAATGTCGGCACTTTCTTCACTCAATACAGGAATATCGGGAGTGAGCTTTTTGAGCCCTGCACTAATGATTTTATGAGCTGCTAAGTCGGCGTCGGTTACGGGGCTTTCATCAGCTTTGTATTCAACGTTGAAGTCTTTGTTGTAAATACCCATAATCGCGCTTCCCGCTTCGCGAGCGAGAATAAGGGTTTCTTCTAGCAGTTCAGTTTGGTTCATTAGATGGGCCTATAGTATATGCTGATGTTTTAGATACGTTATCAGTTGAGCTACCGATTGGTCTAGGGTGTTTTTACTGGTATCTAAAATTATTTCAGGATTAACCGGCGGCTGGTAAGTTGAATCAATCCCGGTAAAGTGTTTAATTTCACCAGCGCGCGCCTTTTTATATAAGCCTTTTGGGTCGCGACTTTCACACACCTCAAGAGGGGTGTCGATGAATACCTCGATAAATTCACCCTCATCAACTAACTCACGAACCATGTCGCGCTCAGCTTTAAAAGGAGATATAAACGCAGTAAGGACTAACAAACCAGCGTCAACCATTAGCTTGGCGGTTTCGCCTACGCGGCGGATATTTTCAACGCGATCGGCATCACTAAAGCCTAAATCTTTACATAAACCATGGCGTACATTGTCGCCATCAAGTAGGTACGTGTGCGCACCTTGCTGATTGAGTGCTGCTTCTAGTGCATTCGCAACGGTACTTTTACCTGAGCCAGAAAAACCAGTAAACCATAAAATAGCCGGCTTATGCTTTTTTTGTTCGCTGCGCTGTACTTTAGTGGTGGCGTAATTATGCCAAACAATATTGTTATCCATTTGCTGTGTCTCTTTATGCTATAAACGCGGGCATTAAAACGGAAATACCAGCGGGATCAAAGTCAGTACGGTGATTGAATAAATAATAGAAAGCGGTAGCCCCATCATTACATAGTCTTTTAGTCGGTAGTTACCCGCGCTATAAACCATTAGATTAGTTTGATAACCAAAAGGAGAAATAAAGCTGGCTGAAGCGCCAAATGCAACTGCCATAATAAACGGCAAAGGTTCTACGTTAAAGCCAATGGCTAGTGAGTAGGCAACCGGAAACGATAGCGCTGCAGCAGCATTATTAGTGATTAATTCGGTAAATAATACGGTCATTAAAAAGATAGCGATAAACGCGCCATAAGGGCCAAAGTCGCCCAGCACTACAAACATGGCGTCTGATATTTGCCCGGCAAGGCCGGTGCCTATCATCAGCTTAGCTAAACCTATAGCACTGCCCACGACAGCAAGTAACTCGATAGGAAAGCGGCGCTTTATTTCGCTTAGTTTGATAGTACCACACAGCATTAGGCCAATAAGTAACACTAACAAGCCTTTAACCAGCGGTACTGCACCTAAAATACTTAATCCCAGCACACCCGCAAAGCTTAACAATACAATATTTGATTGCTTTGCACTGAGGTGGGTTTGTAAATCAAGCCCTGAAATATACACAAACTCGCGTTTTAAGTTAGTTAAGTCATAAAAGCTTTTACCAGGGGCGAGAATGAGTGAATCACCCGCTTGTAATCGCACTTGCCCAAGCCCGCCTTGTAAACGGTCATGCCCACGGCGGATAGCAATAACGGCCGCATGAAATTGCTCTCTAAAGCGTGCTTCTTTTACCGTTTTGCCAATTAATTTAGACGACTGACTAACGACAACTTCAACGAGGTGTTCAATGTCTTTTTCGTGTTTGTCGTGCACCACTTTTAAGCCATCAAAGCGTGTAAGCAAAGGCACTGACTTTATGTCGCCCACAAACAGCAGTATGTCGTCTTGTTGAATAATATGTTGGGGGGTCACGGCGCAAATACGGTTGCCATCACGAATAATTTCAGCCAGAAACAAGTCTTTTAAATCGCGTAAACCATTTTCTTCTACAGTACGATTTATTAGTTTAGAACCAGTTTGCACTTTCCCTTCTAGATAAAAAGGCACCACCTCTTGGCTATTTTTACCATTGTCGGGCAGGCATTTTAGCATCACCAAAATAGTAATTAAGCCCACACTAAGTGCGCCCAAACCCACCAAGGTAAAATCAAAAAAGCCCAGTGGCGCCATGCCCGCATCTACTGCAAAGCCATTTACGATTAAGTTAGTAGAGGTGCCAATAAGCGTAATAGTACCCCCTAAAATCGCGGTGTACGACAGGGGTAACAATAGCTTTGAGGGAGAGTGGTTTGGGTTATCCTTTATGGCGGTAATTAATGAGGCAACTACCGCGGTATTATTAGTAAACGACGATAAAAAGGCGGTAGACAGCCCTAATTTAGTTACTGACTTAACTAAACTACCATTGGATAACGATTTGGCTAAACGCTGAATAAGCGTGGTTTTTTCTATCGCTATCGACACTAAAATTAATAACACTAAAGTAATTAATGATGAGTTAGTGTAATTAACCAGCATGCTTTCTAAATCTATTAACCCAGTTAGATAGCTTGTGCCTATGGCACTTACAAATAACCATGCAGGATTAATACGGGTGCCAAAAAGGCACCCGACTAAAAGCAACATAATGCCTGTTAAAATGAGCTGTTCTACCATGCTTTAAATGTTCCTAACAGGCGTTCATTAACGTTATAGCTTTGAAATATCAAGCGCTTGCCAATGCGGGAAGTGCTTGCGTACGAGGGCGTTAAATTCAACTTCAAAGTCGCTGAATTGTCCTGCGTTTTCTTCACTTTGCAGTACCTGTTCTATCATTCCCGCTGCAACCGTTAAGTTTGATAAGCGGTCAATAAGAATAAACGAGCCGGTTTCATGATTATGATGGTACTGATCGGCTAAAATAGTCTCGGTCAGCTCCAGTGTCACAATTGCAATTTCGTTTAACTGCAATGAATCTGCACTGCCATGCTCTAGCGTGTTTACATCAATAGTGTGATCAATTTTTGTGACCGTGGCCGAGGTGTTTTTGCTGCCAAGTTTAAGGTTGTAGCTTTTACCAAGCACCAATGGCGACTCGTGCATCCACACAATTTTAGCCTGTAATTGGTTGGTTACTTGAGCTTGCGAATTTGCAGGGACAATAACGTCTCCTCGGCTAATATCTATTTCAGTATTAAGAGTAACCGTAATTGCTTGGCCAGCTTGTGCAGTATCTAGGTTGCCATCAAAAGTAACAATTTCTTTAATATGTGATGTTTTACCTGATGGCAGTACTTTTATCTCATCGCCAACGCGTAATTTACCCGATGTAAGCGTGCCTTGAAAACCACGGAAGTTTAGATTAGGGCGTACCACGTATTGCACCGGAAGACGCGCTTCAAAACCGGTGTCGATTTCAGCTGCTGGTGAATCTTCTAACAGCTCAAGCAACGGCTTGTCAGTGTAATAAGGAGTGTGCGCAGAGCGAGTTACTACGTTATCGCCTTTAAGCGCCGACATAGGCACAAACTTAATATTTGATACGTTAAGTTGCTCGGCAAATTTTAAATAATCGGCTTTAATTTTTTCATAAACGGTTTCATCAAAATCAACAATATCCATTTTGTTAACCGCAACCACGAACTGCTTAATGCCTAATGAGTCACAAATAAAGCTATGACGCTTAGTTTGTACCTGCACGCCATAGCGCGCATCCACTAAAATAATGGCAACATCACTAGTTGAAGCGCCAGTAACCATGTTTCGGGTATACTGCTCATGCCCTGGGGTGTCGGCTATAATAAACTTACGTTTAGCGGTTGAAAAGTAGCGGTACGCTACGTCAATTGTTATACCTTGCTCACGCTCAGCTTGTAGGCCATCTACTAACAGTGCTAAATCAAGATCTTCACCGGCGTTACCCACTTTTTCGTTATCTTTATGAAGCGCGGCTAGCTGATCTTCATAAATTTGGTGACTATCGTGCAGTAGGCGGCCAATTAAGGTTGATTTACCGTCATCCACACTGCCACAAGTCAGCATACGCAATAAGCTTTTATCTTGTTGACGTGCTAGGTAAGCGTCTATACCAATTTCTTTTACTTCATTAAATGTATCGTTATTTAGGTTAGACATTAGAAATACCCCTCACGTTTTTTCTTCTCCATAGAGCCTGCTGAATCATGATCAATCACCCGACCTTCACGTTCAGATGACGACGATAGCAACATTTCTTCAATAATTTCTGTTAGGCTGCTTGCCGTTGATTCAACCGCGCCGGTTAGTGGGTAACAGCCTAAGGTTCTAAAGCGAACCGACTTCATTTGCGGTACTTCACCTTCATTAAGCGGCATGCGATCGTCATCTACCATGATTAAGGTACCATCGCGCTCTACTACTGGGCGCTCTTTAGCAAGGTACAGTGGCACCATTTCGATATTTTCTTGATAAATGTATTGCCAAATATCTAGTTCAGTCCAGTTAGACAGTGGGAATACACGAATGCTTTCACCTGGGTTCACTTGGCTGTTATAGGTATTCCAAAGCTCAGGGCGTTGGTTTTTAGGATCCCAGCGATGGTGTTTATCACGAAATGAGTAAACACGCTCTTTGGCGCGTGATTTCTCTTCATCACGACGTGCGCCACCAAATGCGGCATCAAAACCGTATTTATTCAGCGCTTGCTTTAGCCCTTGAGTTTTCATGATATCGGTATGTTTACCCGAACCATGTGTAAACGGGCCTACACCCATTTCGATGCCTTCAGGGTTTTTGTGTACGATTAAATCAAAGCCGTACTCTTTAGCTAAACGGTCGCGAAACTCAATCATTTCACGAAACTTCCAGTTGGTGTCTACGTGTAATAACGGAAACGGAATTTTTGCAGGGTAAAATGCTTTACGTGCTAAATGCAAAAGCACCGATGAGTCTTTACCGATTGAGTAAAGCATAACTGGGTTCTCAAACTCAGCGGCGACTTCGCGCATGATTTTGATACTTTCAGCTTCAAGTTGCTGAAGGTGAGTTAAAGCCATTGTTGGTCGTCCTACTAAAATGATTAAATTAAAATCTGTTAAATTACGCTACGTCTGTCAGTGGTTGAGCAAAGCTACTGATCTGCGCTTTTTCACCAAACCAGTGTAATTGGTCATGTAGTGAGGCCACTTCACCTATAATGAGTAACGCGGGCGAAATTATTTGATGCTGCTCAATGAGCTGCGCTAATTGGTCTAACTGTCCGGTAACTACGCGTTGATTTTTACGTGTGCCGTTTTCAATAATTGCCACTGGTGTTGTTGCTTCTCGCCCATGTTTTAATAGCTCGGCTTGAATATGCGGCGATTTAATCACCCCCATATAAATAGCCAGTGTTTGGTTTTTTTGTGCAAGCGATTGCCAATTAAGCTCTTGGCCTTCCTTTTTACAGTGACCAGTAACAAATTGAATAGCTTGAGCATGATCACGATGCGTTAAAGGAATACCTGCATAGGCACTACAGCCTGCGGCCGCCGTTATACCTGGCACTATTTGGTAATTTACGTTATTGGCTGCCAGTACTTGTACTTCTTCGCCACCACGACCATAAATAAATGGGTCGCCGCCTTTAATACGACATACTTTTTTACCTTGTTGCGCTAAATCAACTAGCATCTGGTTAGTGTCTTCTTGGGCTACGCTATGATCGCCTAAGCGCTTACCCACACAAATTAAATCGGCATCGCGGCGTACTAATTCCATAATTTCGTCGGAAACTAAATAATCATATACCACCACGTCGGCTTGTTGCATTAGCTGCAATGCTTTTAGGGTGAGTAACTCTGGATCCCCAGGGCCTGCACCCACTACGTATACTTCACCTTCTGGCTCTACTTTGGCATCTAGCATTTTCTCTAGTTGTTGTTCAGCGCCATGGGTATTACCGGTTTGGACTTTACTCACTACCGATGAATCAAACACGCCTTCCCAAAACTGGCGACGATCGGCAAAGTGTTTAAAGCGCTGTTTTACTTTATGGCGAAAGCCACCAACTAAGTTGGCGAGTGGACCAATGTGTTGCGGGATAAGTGTTTCGAGCTTTTCACGTAAACGTCTTGCTAATACCGGTGCGGTACCTGCACTTGAAATCGCAATGGTAATTGGGTTGCGATCAACAATAGAGGGAAAAATAAACGTACATTTAGGTTGATCATCCACCACGTTCACAAACACATTACGTGCATTAGCGAGTTCAAAAACCGTATTATTAACTTCATCATTGTCGGTGGCGGCAATAATCAAAATTTTGCCATCAAGATGTGACTCTTCAAAATAGGCATCTATTAAAGTAACTTCATTGTTGTGCGCATGTTCTTTTAATTCATCACAAAACCACGGGGCAACTAAGGTTACTGCAGCACGCGCTTTTAAGAACGCGCGGCATTTTCGCAAGGCAACTTCTCCACCGCCAACCACCAATACTGGCTTGTTGTCGAGTTTGGTAAAGATAGGTAAATATTGCACTGAGTAACGCCCCTAAAAAGATAATAAAGTGTTTAATACACAGGCAGAATATAGCGGCTATTGATAAGTAAAAAATAATTAAATCTTAGTTGATATACTCAAAAGTTATATAAACTATGTTTTTTAGGTCTAAATCTTATTTAGTAAGGGTTAGAGTGCTATTTAGTATAAAAAACGCGCTTATAGTGTTTGGTTATGAGCTATAGCAAGGTTAAGCTATGATGCTTATATAGTTTAAGGTTTTTAAAATTTCATGGGCATAAAATGACAAATAATACTCAAAACGCCATGCTAGTTGTTAGTTTAATGGATTTAACCAGTTTAAACACCGATGATAATCAAGCTAGTATTAATGCATTAGTAAACAGTATTGATCCTAAGTTAGGCATACCCGCTGCAGTTTGTGTGTTTAGTGAATTTGTAGATGATGCAAAAATAGCGCTCGCTAATCGGTTATTGAGTCATGTAAAAGTGGCCACAGTAACCAACTTTCCCACAGGTGATGCGCCACTTAATGAAGTGCTTAATGAAACATTAATAGCCATAGAGCGCGGGGCCGATGAAATTGACTTAGTCATTCCTTACAAAGCACTTATAAAAGGCGAAGCCGATACCGTGCTGGAATACGTGAGTGAAAGTAAAAAAGCATGTGGTAGTCGCGCTAAACTTAAAGTGATTATTGAAAGTGGTGAGCTAAAAACACCTGCACTTATTGCTCAAGCAACCGAGCTTGCTATTCAAGGGGGAGCTGATTTTGTAAAAACCAGCACCGGTAAAGTCGCGGTTAATGCCACGCTTGAAGCAACTGAAATTATGCTTAATACCATCAAAAAGTCATCAAAAACAGTTGGCTTTAAGGCCGCAGGCGGTGTGAAAACGACAGGTGATGCCAATGCTTATTTGCAGCTAACAACTGAGATTATGGGGCATGAATATTTAGCACCAGAGACATTTAGGTTTGGCGCTTCCTCGCTGTTAAATGAGGTTTATAAGGTATTGCATGAAGCGCAGCAGTGATGCCGAAAAACAACAATTAGAGCACGATGCAGCTAAGTTGTTTTTGCGATGTTATGAACAGCAAACGGGAATTCATATGCGCCATATTTGGCACAATGAACCAAATAGACCCGATGTAAGCTGTTATCAAGCAAATGAGCAACTCGATATAGAAGTAGCGCATTTATACGCTAGTGAAACCGAAGCAATGGCCGTGCTAGGCCGACCACTGTCGATACAAATGCAACGTGACTTAGCTGACATGGCTCAACAGCCTAGTGAGCACCGACTGCAATCAGCATTAGGACGATTGCTCAAACAAAAAGCGACTAAGCGTTATTACTCAAAACGTACCTGGTTGTTAATTCGTAACGCCAGTACCATTTGGCATAAGAGTGATTTTGAAGCGGTAATAAAAAAAGTAGCCTTTCCAAAAACCCATCAATTTGAGCAAATATGGTTACTGTGTGATTTTTATCGCGGTGAGTTATTACGAGTAGATTAAAAGCGACTAGGGGATAGCCGCTTTTTTTGATTTAAATGAATTGTGTTGCTTAGTTAAATTGAAACATGCTGCCTAAGCTTTCAAGCCCTGATTTTTGAGTTTTAGCTAAACATTTTGTGTCATCTAAAGATTTCTTTGTTGTTTCATCGGCAAGGCCTGTTACTTTTAAGCTCTTTTCTTGTTGATATTCGCGTAGTGCTAATACAGTTTGACGGTCGTATTTTACGTCTTCAGTCTCAAATTCTTCATAATTAGGTTGGTTTTTTAAATACCCTAAGCAAACCAAGTTCATACGAGACATTGCTAAGTCCATTTTTTCATAATGTGGCATTCTATGATTCGGCACATCGACAGCGACAGCAGCAGGTGCTGTTTTTTTACTAGCTACCTTTGGCGGTGGTGGTGCTGTATAGCCTGCAGCAAGCGTGTTGTTTTGGTTATAGCGATAATAGGTGTCTGGGATTTTAGTTTCTAAAAACTCAACGGCTTTAATTATTACTTCACGTAGTGCTTTTTCTTTTGGTGTATCTGACCAGCCGCTAAGACTCCCTCCAACCAATGCGCCACCAAAGTTTGTTGCTGCGCTGGTAAAGTTAAAATCTTTACTACCGCCTTCAACACTAGTTGCAGCTAAAATACGTGAAGTGCGCGTATCAATTAACCTTAGGTCAATAGCCATATGCGATCCAGAAAAGCCAGCAGAAACAGAGCTAAACACATCACCAATAAAACCGCCCGAACCAACACTTGCACCTGAACTGTCATCATCAAACTCGGTAACCGCTGCAACGACTACAATCTCAGCGCCTTCAATTTCGCCATATGCAGCCCCAGATTGTGCACTCACTCTGCCTGATACTGCTAAATCTTGTTCCGAAAGCACAGCGTCTAGTGCTTGGCGCTCCAATACAATAAAGCGATTAGTGCCAACAAGTGCGGTGGTAAGTTGATCTGCCATACCTTCACCAATTTCTTTTCGCCACCATCTTGAGTTATTTGACTTATCAGTGAAACGTGCCACGGCGATACGTGCTTTAGGACCATTGTATTTTTGTTTACTTACTTCATTAATGTCAGGTGAATTTTTATTTGAAGTGACATTGGTTGAAGTGCTTTGACATGCGCTTAAGCTCGTTATTAATGCTGTGGCAAGTAGCGTTTTTTGTATTGATGAGAGCATAGTATTTTCCTTAATTTATCTGCTTAATTACATTTGTAGTTATTTTTTTAGCAATGGCTAATTAAGGTTAATTTAAATAAATCAGTAGCTTAAAAATAGTACTCAGGCGAAAGCTTTGAGTACAGATGCGAAGCTAATGACTTTTACATGTTTGTGCTTCTCTATATTGTTTAGGTGTCACTGTATATTTGGCTTTAAAGCAACGAGCAAAGTAACTTTGAGAACTAAAGCCGGTGTTATCTGCAACTAAACCTATAGTTAAGTCGCTATCAGCTAATAATTTTGCTGCATATTCTAGACGGGTATTGCGAATGTAATCACTGGGTGTAACGTCAAAAAGAGCTTTCATTTTTAATTGTAGTGCGCGAGGGCTCAAACACATTGCGCTGGCAAACTCTTCGACGCTAAACAGTTCATTTTGATAATTTTCGCGCAAGATTGTTTTTAAGCGTTCTGTAAATGTGTAATCTTTATTTTGCTCTATTTGCGCATCTAAGGTTACAGCATGTACTTGAGCTGATAACTGTTTAACTAAGTGTTTATTTAACGCATCACGAATACCTAATAAGCCATGAATCCGACTCTTTAATAATGATGCTTCAAAGGGTTTACACAGGTAGTCATCGGCCAGTAAATCAAGCCCTTTTATACGGCTATTACTGTCTGCTTTGGCAGAGAGTAATAAAACAGGAATATGGTTTATCGAAATGTCTGAGCGAATAGCGCTTAGAAGTTGATATCCATCCATCGTTGGCATCATCACGTCACTGAGCACCACATCGGGCATTTGAGTTTGGCACAGCAAAAGCCCTTCTTCTCCATTATTAGCGCTCAGACAGGTATAGTCATCACTAAACAGTGAAACCAGTAACTCACGCATTTCCACGTTATCTTCAACAATGAGTAGCTTTTTGTTGTTTTTTAGCGGCATAGTTTGAGAGGACGATAATTGTTTATCCGTTAATAAGTTACTTGATTCACACAGTGGCAAAGTGACTGTGAAGCAACTTCCCTTGTTGATTTTACTAACTAATGAAATTTGCCCACCGTATTGCTCTACAAGCTGCTTAACCAGCGCGAGACCTATACCACTGCCTGTTTGGTTGTGTGTTGCAACACGAGTAAAACGTTCAAAAATAAGCGCTTGCTGGTGTTCTTCGATACCAATACCAGTATCAGATACCGTTATAACAACATTATTGTTTGTGTTAGAGAGTGTTAGATTAACGCTTTCATTTGATGGAGTGTATTTAAGTGCATTGGTCAATAAGTTATCAAAAATAGATAAAGCATGTTTAGTTTCTAAATTTATATAATTAGGCTGTTGCGTGGTGTCTTTAAAGGAAAAACTAATATTTTTTTGAGCAAACAAAATAGCGAAGTCGTCTACTATTTGTTCTATAAAAGGGCTTATAGAATAAGCGGATACATATTCTATAGTCGCACTTGGGCGCTGACTGAGCTGTAATAGCTCATTAATTAAATTAAGTAGGCGGAGCCCGTTACGCTTAATTATAGAAACTTGATGTTGTGCTTGAGCACCGAGTTGTTGCTGTTGTAAGTTTTCTACTGGCGCTAAAATTAAGCTTAATGGCGTTTTAAGTTCATGGCTAATATTATCTAAAAATTGGGTCTTTAGTTGAGTAAGCTTTCTTTCTTGTTGAATGAGTTGCTCTGCGGTTTTAGCTCGATAGCGTGACGCTAAAATTAACCATGTAATAATCAAAACTATTATAAGGTAAGCCGCATACGCCAATTTCGTTTGCCACCAAGGAGGCGTTACTGTCAGCTTTAGCATAGTGTGAACTTTGCTCCATTGCCCGTATTGATCGCTTACTTTTAATTGTAATTGATAATTACCTGCACTTAGCTGCGAATAGTTAACTTGTCGTTGGCTTGCATCGGTATAGATAAATTGCTTATCTAAACCACTTAGCTTGTAAGCATACTGGTATTGATTAGCAGATGAGGCATTATTAACGGCGGAATATTTAAAGCCAATGACCCCTTGGCTAGTTGGAAAAGAGAGTTTTTTAGTATGATTTATTAGTTTTGCTGGCTGTTTTTGATCTGTTAGATAGTTTTTTGTTGAACTGGCTTGGTTATAAATTAATAGCTCAGTTAACACTGGGGTTGGGGCTGCAGTACTCAATAGCAGTTTACTAGGGTAAAACTGATTAAAGCCATTGATACCGCCAAAAAATAGCTCGCCATCAGCTGCTTGAAAAGCGGCACCTAAAATAAACGAATTATGCTGCACGCCGTCACGAGGTAAAAAATGCTGCATAGCTTGATTCGTGGGATTATAGCGAGTGAGCCCTTGGTTACTGCTTACCCATAAGTGGCCTTTACTATCATCTTTAATAGCAAAAATATTATCGTTCAGTAATCCATTATGTTCGGTAATATAAGTGATCTTTTGTGTTTTTTTATCAAGGCGGTTTAAACCACCAAAGGTACCAACCCATAAAGTATCGTTATTTTGCAGGTGCAAGGAAGTGACCATATTATGGCTTAAACCAGTTTTCGGTTCGTTATTTGCGGGGTAATGGGTAAATGATTCATCGGCCATGCTTAGATAATTTAAACCTGCACGCGTCCCGACCCACAATCCGTTTGTATTTTGATCAAAAAGCAGAGTAAATACGGTATTGTTAGCAAGACTATTAGTTGAATCGTCGTGCTTGTAATGTTGAACCTCTAAAGTGTCGGGATTAAAGCGTGTTAAACCTTGGTTGCTACCTAGCCATAAATTTCCTTTAGGATCGCTCGTTATCGCATAAACACGATCGCTGCTAAGTTGATGACTTTGCGTTGTATAGGCAATAAAATTATCTTCAGCTGGATTGTATTGCAGTAACCCACCGCCATAGGTACCAATCCAAAGTCGCTGTTGGTTATCTTCATGCAGGCTAAATACATTATTATTAGTAAGGCCGCTTTGCAATTTTGAGTTAACTTTATAGCGCTTAAAGCCAGTGTCGGTTTGTTTGTTTAAGCCATCACGCGTACCAACCCATAACTGACCTTGTGAATCTTTAAGTAGAGCGCGAACAAAATTATGACTAATGGTAGTCTCATCATCGCTCAAATGCTGTTGATGCGAAAATTGATTTTGCTTTTTATCATAACGTTGCAAGCCATAGCCATCAGTACCAATCCAAATGATACCGAACTGATCTTGATAGACTGACAATAGGTAATCATTAGCAAGCCCATTTAGTTGCTGTTTATTGTGCGGTATGTGCTCAAAGTTATTTTTAGATGTACTTTGCTCTGTTTTATAAAATAAACCTTTTCCATAACTTGTCAGCCACATGGTATCGGTGTCGTCAATTAATATATCGGTGATCCATACATCTGTAAATTGAGCAAACTCCGCAAAAGCCTCTGTTGTTGGAATAAATAGGCTAAGGCCTTGTTTGCTTGCTAGTAATAGCTGCCCTTGTGTATTTAAGTGTAACCGCCATAAATTCTTATGGCTCTTTGCTATGTGTTTAAACGTTTTTAGCTCTGGGTTAAATTTAATTAATCCCTCGTTGGTCGCTAACCAGATATTCTGTTGAGCATCTATTACGATATCTTGTATTACGGTATTAGCTTGCTCGGGGCTATTATAGCTAAATGACTCAACTTCATTATTGACTATATTTAATCGTGTTAACTTTCCATGTTCATGGCCTAACCAAATATTATTTAGGTTATCTGACGCCAGTGACCATATACGGTTATCAGTAATCGCCAACTCAGTTTGCGTATTAAAAACCTTAAATTGACCGGTTTGAGTATCAAGTAAGTTTAAACCATTACTGGCTGTAGAAAACCAGATAGCATGAGGGCCGCCAGCAAGGCAATCGGTGACCCAGTTTCCTGAAATACTAGCCTCAGTAGGGTGAGACTTGAAGCGTTTAAACTCATAACCATCAAAGCGATTAAGACCGCCTTGTGTGGCAAACCAATGAAACCCTTGCTCATCAGTGATGCTGCATGTAATCGAGTTTTGCGATAATCCTTGCTCACTCGAATATGTATCTAAGTGAATAGGGCGGGCAATAAGCATGCTATGAAACAAGCAAAAAATACTTAAAATGAGGGTTTTGAATAGGGTTTGAAGTAAAGGCACTGGCTTCCTTGTGCGAACAGTATTCCTAAAATTGAAACAATCATAAACTGCTTTTTTAATAATGTTAAGTTTGATTTTTACAGCCGTCAGTGAGATTTTAAGTTATGGGTATCTTTTTACTCTTGTGTTAATGAATTGCGTAAGTATAATAGGCATCCACTTTGCAGGGGCGTAGTTCCAATTGGTAGAACAGCGGTCTCCAAAACCGACGGTTGGGAGTTCGAATCTCTCCGCCCCTGCCAATTTTTTACAAAGTGAGTAAAGTCTAGAACTAAAAATCGGTTTAAGTAAGCTTGTTTTTAAGTTTAGATTTTAATGGATTAACCCTGTCGACGTGCAGGGTTGTTGTGTCTGTAGTTAAGGTAATAATATTATGAGCACGAATATAGAAACACCATCGAGTGGGATGGAGTCAGTAAAGTGGTTAGTAGCAATTGCGCTACTTGCAGGCGCAGTCGTTGGTAACCATATGTTTGCAGATCAGTCTGTATTACTACGTGCTATTGGCGTTGTGGTTGCGATAGCTGCGGGTTTAGCTATTGCTTCGCAAACTTTCAAGGGACGTACATTCCTTGCTTTTGCAAAAGAAGCGCGTATCGAAGTACGCAAGGTAGTTTGGCCGACGCGTCAAGAAACAACGCACACGACATTAATTGTAATGGTTGCAACAGTGATTATGGCATTAATCCTTTGGGGATTAGATGGCATTTTATTCCGCGCTGTAGGCTTTTTAACTGGATTGGAGATCTGATCCCATGTCGGATGAGAATAACGAAAAGAAACTACGTTGGTACGTAGTACAGGCTTTCTCAGGTTATGAGAAGCGTGTTGCTCAAACATTATTAGAGCATATTAAAATCAAAGGTCTAGAAGATAGCTTTGGTGAAGTATTAGTTCCTACTGAAGAAGTCGTAGAGATGCGTGCTGGTCAAAAGCGTAAATCTGAGCGTAAATTCTTCCCAGGTTACGTACTAGTACAAATGGATATGAATGATGCAAGTTGGCACTTAGTAAATAGCACTGAACGTGTTATGGGCTTTATTGGTGGCACATCAGACCGTCCAGCACCTATTAGCACCAAAGAAGCTGATCGTATTCTTAACCGTCTACAAGAGAACGCAGAAGCGCCTAAACCAGCAACATTATTTGAGCCGGGTGAAGTGGTTCGTGTTACTGATGGTCCATTTGCAGACTTTAGTGGTGTGGTTGAAGAAGTTGACTACGAAAAGAGCCGCGTTAAAGTGTCGGTACTTATTTTTGGTCGTTCTACGCCAGTTGAACTTGAATTTGGTCAAGTTGAACAAGATAAGTAATTGATTTAAAGCGTCGCGTTAAAAACTTTTAAATTTTTGGCACGAAGCTTGAAAAAGGCCGCTGATTAACTTATAATCAGCGGCCTTTTTGTATTCAGGGAAAACGTTTGTTTAACTGTTTGCAGAAAGTGAGAAACCAATTTTTAAACTGGGAAGCCGCTAGAGTACGCGTCCTCGCGCGCACAAGGCTAAGACCCACCTAATGAGGTATTTATAATGGCTAAGAAAGTTGAAGCTCTAATCAAGCTACAAGTTGCTGCTGGTATGGCTAACCCTAGTCCTCCAGTAGGTCCAGCACTAGGTCAACACGGTGTAAACATCATGGAATTCTGTAAAGCGTTCAACGCACGTACAGAATCTATCGAAAAAGGCGCTCCAGTTCCTGTAGTGATCTCTGTTTACGGCGACCGTTCATTTACGTTCGACATGAAAACGCCACCGGCTGCTTACTTACTTAAGAAAGCTGCAGGTATCAAATCTGGTTCAGGCCGTCCTAACACTGAAAAAGTAGGCACAGTAACTCGTGCTCAACTTGAAGAAATCGTTGAGACAAAGAAACCAGACCTTACAGCTTCTGATTTAGAAGCTGCGGTTCGCACTATCGCAGGTTCTGCGCGTGCGATGGGCTTGAACGTAGAGGACTAAGATAATGGCTAAATTAACTAAACGTATGCGTACTATCCGCGAAAAAGTGGAAGTAACTAAAGATTACGAAATTAACGAAGCAGTTGCTCTTTTAAAAGAACTAGCGACAGCTAAATTCGTAGAAAGTGTTGACGTTGCTGTTAACCTTGGTATCGATGCTCGTAAATCTGATCAAAACGTTCGTGGTGCTACTGTACTACCTAACGGTACTGGTCGTGACGTTCGTGTTGCTGTATTCACTCAAGGCGCTAATGCAGAAGCTGCAAAAGAAGCCGGTGCTGAATTAGTAGGCATGGAAGATCTTGCTGAACTAGTTAAGAAAGGCGAGATGAATTTTGACGTTGTTGTTGCATCACCAGACGCTATGCGTGTTGTTGGTCAACTAGGTCAAATCTTAGGCCCACGTGGTCTAATGCCAAATCCTAAAACTGGTACTGTAACACCTAACGTTGCAGAAGCAGTTAAAAATGCGAAAGCAGGTCAAGTGCGTTACCGCAATGACAAAAATGGTATCATCCATACTACTATTGGTAAGGTTGATTTCACTGCTGAGCAGTTACAACAAAACCTTGAAGCTCTAATTGTTGCGCTTAAGAAGGCTAAACCTTCTCAAGCTAAAGGTGTTTACTTGAAGAAAGTAACTATCTCTACAACAATGGGCGCAGGTGTTTCTGTTGACCAAGGCACTTTAAGCACAGTTGTTGCTTAATTGAGTGTTTACATGGCGTGAAATTTGTACTATAATTTTGCGCCATTTTGCTGATTAATTTAGTTAATCGCAAAGTAAAGAATTCGGGTTGAAGTCCATAATTTCGAAGCGCCTTCGGGCAACGCGATAAATTGGGCTTCCGTCCAAGACCGTAGGGGGTTTAGGCCTTAATTTTCCTACGTAGACGGTGTGAATCCCCAGATAGATTTTTCCTAATCTTCTGGCTCTCGCCGTAAAAAGCATCTCCACCTTTATTGGTGGGGAAGAGTAAAACAGGGAAGCCGATGTACGGTAACCCATTAAACCAGGAGTAACACCCATGGCTTTAAATCTTCAAGGCAAAAAGGCAATTGTTGCTGAAGTCAACGAAGCAGCCACTGGTGCTCTATCTGCAGTAGTTGCAGATTCTCGTGGTGTAACAGTTGGTGCAATCACTGCCCTTCGTAAAGAAGCTCGCGAAGCGGGTGTTTGGATGAAAGTTGTCCGTAACACTCTAGCTAAACGTGCTCTTGAAGGAACAGACTTTGAATGCCTATCTGATTCATTTGTTGGTCCAAGCTTAATCGCTTTCTCATCAGAGCACCCAGGTGCTGCTGCGCGTATCTTTTCAGACTTCGCGAAAAAGAATGAGAAATTTGAGCTTAAAACGGCCGCTTTTGAAGGTAATGTAGTAGATGCAGCTATGCTTGCAACTCTACCTACATACGACGAAGCTGTTGCACGCTTAATGAGCGCTATGAAAGAAGCGTCTGCTGGTAAATTGTGTAAAACAATTGAAGCAGTACGTGTACAGAAAGAAGAGCAAGCTGCTTAATTTTAAGCTGTTTAATCCCTTTCGGTGTAAATTTATTTGGACCTTAGAGTCCGTTAATTATTAGGAAATTTGTAATGTCTGTAACTAAAGACCAAATCCTTGACGCAATTGCTGAAATGTCAGTAATGGACGTTGTTGCTCTAGTTGAAGCAATGGAAGAAAAATTCGGCGTAACTGCTGCAGCTGCTATGGTAGCAGGTCCTGCTGCTGAAGCTGCTGAAGAGAAAACAGAATTTGACGTAATCCTTACTGGCGCTGGCGCTAATAAAGTTGCGGCAATCAAAGCTGTACGTGGCGCAACTGGTCTTGGCTTAAAAGAAGCTAAAGCTCTAGTTGAAGCTGCTCCAACTCCAGTTAAAGAAGGTATCTCTAAGGAAGAAGCTGAAGCTCTTGCTAAAGACCTTACAGAAGCTGGTGCTGAAGTTGAGGTTAAGTAATCTAGCTTTTGCTAGGTTCGCTGCCTGAGAAATCAGGCAAGGGCTGGTGATTATTTAATCACCGGCCTTTTTGCGCTATAGAGCGACTATTCTTATAGCGCAAATAAAATCTGATTTATTCTTTAATTTCAACGCTTTATAGTTTGCTAGTGTTGAGGTGGGATTAAGTTGGAACAACAGTTAATGTTGTACATCTTGGCATAGATGCCAGTTAAGTCTGTTCTTACAAGAACAGGTCGGGTCAAAGATCAGCAAGCTGAGGAACCCCATGGCTTACTCTTATTCTGAAAAGAAACGTATCCGTAAGGATTTTGGTAAACGTCCACAAGTTTTGGATATACCTTTCTTACTGTCGACGCAGTTAGAATCGTTTAAAAAATTCTTAGTCCCGGACGCTGATGGCGATCATGGTTTGGAAGCTGCCTTCCGTTCTGTGTTCCCAATTAAAAGCTACTCGGGAAATTCTGAGCTTCAATACGTAAGTTATCGTATTGGTGAGCCAGTATTCGATGTAAAAGAATGTCAAATTCGCGGTGTGACTTATTCTGCTCCACTTCGCGTGAAACTGCGTCTTGTAGTAATGGACAAAGAAGCTCCAGGCACAGTTAAAGACATTAAAGAGCAAGAAGTTTACATGGGCGAAATTCCGCTCATGACCGATACCGGTACTTTTGTAATCAATGGTACAGAGCGTGTTATCGTTTCTCAGCTACACCGTAGCCCTGGTGTATTCTTTGATAACGACCGCGGTAAAACTCACTCGTCAGGTAAAGTGCTTTATAACGCACGTGTAATTCCTTACCGTGGTTCATGGTTAGACTTCGAATTTGATGCAAAAGATAACTTATATGTACGTATTGACCGTCGTCGTAAATTACCGGCGTCTATCATCTTACGTGCACTTGAGTACACGAGTGAAGAAATCCTAGATATCTTCTTCGATACTACTGCGTTTGAAATCGCTGACGGTAAAGTTCTTATGGAACTTGTGCCTTCACGTTTACGTGGTGAAACTGCCGCTTTTGATATCAAGAGCGAAGACGGTGAAGTCCTTGTTGAAAGCGGTCGTCGTGTTACGGCTCGTCACATCAAGAGCATCGAGAAAAAAGGCATTAAGCAATTAGAAGTACCACATGAGTACATCATTGGCCGTGTATTAGCGAAGAACTATGTTGATGAGTCAACAGGTGAAATCATTGCTACTGCAAATGACGAGCTAACGCTTGAAATGATGGCTGAATTGGTTAAAGCCGGTCACACGACCATTGATACACTATACATCAATGAAGTGGACAGCGGCGCTTACATGTCAAATACGTTGAATATTGACTCGTCAAGCAACCGTTTAGAAGCACTAGTAGAAATTTATCGCATGATGCGCCCAGGCGAGCCACCGACGAAAGACGCGGCTGAAGCCTTATTTGAGAACTTATTCTTCTCAGAAGAACGCTATGACTTATCAACAGTAGGTCGTATGAAGTTCAATAGCCGTGTTGGTTACGATTCAGACACAGGCCCTGGCACATTAAGCAAAGAAGACATCGTAGCGGTTATGAAAGTATTGATTGCTATTCGTAACGGTGTTGGCGATGTTGATGATATAGACCACTTAGGCAACCGTCGTATACGTAGTGTTGGCGAAATGGCTGAGAATCAATTCCGTGTAGGTTTAGTACGTGTAGAACGTGCTGTACGTGAGCGTTTAAGCTTAGGTGACCTTGATGCGGTAATGCCACAAGATCTTATTAACGCTAAGCCTATTTCGGCAGCGGTTAAAGAGTTCTTCGGCTCGTCTCAGTTATCACAGTTTATGGACCAAAATAACCCGCTATCAGAAGTAACGCATAAGCGTCGTATTTCTGCATTAGGTCCGGGCGGTCTAACTCGTGAACGCGCTGGCTTTGAAGTACGTGACGTTCACGTAACTCACTACGGTCGCGTATGTCCAATCGAGACTCCTGAGGGTCCAAACATCGGTCTAATTAACTCATTGTCTACGTATGCACGTACCAATGACTACGGTTTCTTAGAAACACCTTACCGCAAAGTGGTAGACGGTGTAGTAACTGATGAAGTTGATTACCTATCAGCCATTGAGGAAGGTCAGTTTGTTATCGCACAGGCGAACTCAAACTTAACGGAAACCAATGAGTTTGTAGATGAACTTATTCCATGTCGTCACAAAGGTGAATCAACCTTTATGGGTCGCATGGACCAGCAATATATGGATGTATCACCACAACAGGTGATCTCTGTAGCGGCAGCACTTATCCCGTTCCTAGAACACGATGATGCTAACCGTGCATTGATGGGTTCAAACATGCAACGTCAAGCAGTACCAACATTGAAAGCGGACAAACCGTTAGTAGGTACAGGTATTGAGTTAACACTAGCAAAAGATTCTGGTGTAACGATTGTTGCTAAACGTGGTGGTGAAGTAATGTATGCCGACGCAAGTCGCATCGTTGTTAATGTACATGAAGAAGAACGCATCCCTGGTGAAGCGGGCATCGACATCTACAACTTAACCAAGTACACACGTTCTAACCAAAATACATGTATTAACCAAAAGCCGACTTGTATGGTTGGTGAACCGGTTACTCGTGGCGATGTGTTAGCAGATGGTCCTTCGACTGACTTAGGTGACTTAGCCCTTGGTCAAAACCTTCGCGTGGCATTCATGCCATGGAACGGTTACAACTTCGAGGATTCAATCTTACTATCAGAGCGCGTAGTTGAAGAAGATCGTCTAACGACTATCCACATTCAAGAACTACAGTGTATCGCCCGTGATACTAAATTAGGCTCAGAAGAGATCACAGCAGATATCCCGAACGTGGGTGAATCTGCACTAGGCAAGCTTGATGAATCAGGCGTTGTATATATTGGTGCTGAAGTTAAAGGCGGCGATATCCTAGTAGGTAAAGTGACTCCGAAAGGCGAAACGCAATTAACACCAGAAGAGAAGCTACTACGTGCTATCTTCGGTGAAAAAGCGTCTGACGTTAAAGACAGCTCTTTACGTGTACCTAACTCTGTAACTGGTACTGTAATCGACGTACAAGTTTTCACCCGTGATGGTGTAGAAAAAGATAAGCGTGCGTTAGAAGTTGAAGACATGCAGCTTCGCGAAGCGAAGAAAGACTTCAACGAAGAGTTCCGTATTCTAGAAGCTGGTGTTTTAGAGCGTGCTCGCAAGTTACTTGTGGCAGCTGGCTTCGATGAAGACAACTTAGCGTCACTGAATGCTGAAAAGTTACTAACTCAAAGCCTTGCTGAAGAAGACAAGCAAGCTGAACTTGAGCAACTAGCTGCACAGTACGATGAGCTTAAAGCTGAATACGATAAGAAGTTTGAAAACAAACGTCGTAAAATTACTCAAGGTGATGACTTAGCACCAGGTGTACTTAAAATTGTTAAAGTATACTTAGCTGTTAAACGTCGTATCCAACCGGGTGATAAAATGGCGGGTCGTCACGGTAACAAAGGTGTTATCTCGACTATCGTACCAGTAGAAGATATGCCATACGATGACAAAGGTCGTACGGTAGATATCGTACTAAATCCACTAGGTGTACCATCGCGAATGAACATCGGTCAGATCCTTGAAACGCATATGGGTCTAGCTGCACGCGGTATTGGTGAGCGCTTAGAAGAAATGATGAAAGAGCAACGCGAGCTTCATGAGCTACGTGAATTCATCAAACAAGCTTATGAGATCGGTGAATCTCGTCAGGTTGTGGATATCGCTAGTTTCTCTGATGACGAAATTCGTCGTTTAGCTGAAAACTTGAAAGGTGGTTTACCGATTGCTACTCCTGCATTTGATGGCGCGAAAGAAGACGAAATCAAAGACATGCTAGAGCTAGGCGGCTACCCTAGAAGTGGTCAGGTTACACTTTATGATGGCCGTACTGGCGATCAGTTTGAACGTCAAGTAACTGTAGGTTACATGTACATGCTTAAACTTAACCACTTGGTTGACGATAAGATGCACGCGCGTTCTACTGGTTCTTACAGCCTTGTTACTCAGCAGCCGCTGGGTGGTAAAGCACAGTTCGGTGGCCAGCGTTTTGGTGAGATGGAAGTATGGGCACTTGAAGCTTACGGTGCTGCTTACACTCTACAAGAAATGCTAACAGTGAAATCGGATGACGTGAACGGTCGTACTAAGATGTATAAAAACATCGTTGATGGTAACCATAAAATGGAACCAGGTATGCCAGAATCGTTCAACGTATTGTTGAAAGAAATCCGCTCACTGGGTATCAACATCGAGTTGGAAGAAAATTAAGCCAATTAGATGCTGCAGTTAACGCTGCAGCATCTGTTATGGCTGAATAGAATGTAGGGACGAGAACATCCGTCCTCAAGATTAACTCCGACAGGAGAGCTAAGGTGAAAGACTTACTTAAGTTTCTGAAGCAACAAAATAAGACCGAAGAATTCGATGCAATTCGCATTGGTCTTGCTTCACCAGACATGGTTCGTTCATGGTCATACGGTGAAGTAAAGAAACCTGAGACTATTAACTACCGTACTTTCAAGCCTGAGCGCGATGGCTTATTCTGTGCCCGTATTTTCGGCCCAGTGAAAGATTATGAGTGTTTATGTGGTAAATATAAACGCCTTAAACACCGTGGTGTGATCTGTGAAAAGTGTGGCGTTGAAGTAACACTCACTAAAGTGCGTCGTGACCGTATGGGTCATATAGAACTGGCAAGTCCAGTTGCGCATATATGGTTTTTAAAATCATTACCGTCACGTATCGGCTTAATGCTTGATATGACGCTTCGTGATATTGAACGTGTTCTTTACTTCGAATCATTCGTAGTAACTGAGCCTGGTATGACAACGCTTGAGCGTGGTCAGCTATTAGGTGAAGAAGAATACCTAGATGCACTTGAAGAGCACGGCGATGAGTTTGAAGCGAAGATGGGTGCTGAAGCAGTATTAGACTTGCTTCGTGAACTCGATCTTGCTCAATTAATTGCAGAGATGCGTGAAGAGTTACCAACAATTAACTCTGAAACTAAGCGTAAAAAGATCACTAAACGTCTTAAGTTAATGGAATCGTTCCACCAATCAGGTAATAACCCTGAGTGGATGATCATGACAGTACTTCCAGTATTGCCACCTGACTTACGTCCATTAGTACCACTAGACGGTGGCCGCTTTGCGACATCTGATCTAAATGACCTTTACCGTCGTGTTATTAACCGTAATAACCGTCTTAAGCGTCTACTAGATTTAGCTGCACCAGATATTATCGTACGCAACGAAAAACGTATGTTACAAGAAGCGGTTGATGCGCTACTTGATAACGGTCGTCGTGGTCGTGCAATTACAGGTTCTAACAAACGTCCACTTAAATCGCTTGCTGATATGATCAAAGGTAAGCAAGGTCGTTTCCGTCAGAACTTACTTGGTAAGCGTGTAGATTATTCTGGCCGTTCTGTAATCACGGTTGGTCCTACACTTAAGCTTCATCAGTGTGGTCTTCCTAAGAAGATGGCATTAGAGCTTTTCAAACCATTCATCTATGGCAAATTAGAACGTCGTGGCATGGCTACGACAATCAAAGCAGCTAAAAAGATGGTTGAGCGTGAAGTAGCGGAAGTATGGGATGTACTAGACGAAGTAATTCGTGAACATCCAGTATTACTTAACCGTGCACCGACACTTCACCGTTTGGGTATCCAAGCGTTTGAACCTGTGCTTATCGAAGGTAAAGCGATTCATTTGCATCCATTAGTATGTGCGGCTTACAACGCCGACTTCGATGGTGACCAAATGGCGGTACACGTACCGCTAACAATTGAAGCGCAGCTAGAAGCTCGTGCGTTAATGATGTCTACAAACAACATCTTATCGCCTGCTAATGGTGAGCCAATCATCGTTCCTTCACAGGACGTTGTATTAGGTCTTTATTACATGACGCGTGACCGCATTAACGCCAAAGGCGAAGGCACCGTATTTAAAGATCCTAAAGAAGCAGAAAAAGCATACCGTAGTGGTAATGCCGACCTTCACGCAAAAGTGAAAGTACGTATTAGCCAATCAGTAGCTAATGAAGATGGTGTTGTAGAAGATACAATTACTATCATTGATACTACAGTGGGTCGTGCAATTCTGTCTCTTATTTTACCTAAAGGTATGCCGTTTGAGTCAATCAACCAAGCTCTAGGTAAAAAGCAAATTTCTAGCTTATTAAATGAGTGTTACCGTCGTCTTGGTTTAAAAGACACAGTTGTGTTTGCTGACCAAGTTATGTACACCGGTTTCCACTACGCAATGAAGTCAGGTGTTTCAATTGGTATCGATGACTTAGTTATCCCACCAGTTAAAGCATCAATCATTGAAGCAGCAGAAGCTGAAGTAACTGAAATCAACCAACAATTCCAATCAGGTCTTGTAACGGCTGGTGAAAAGTACAACAAAGTTATCGATATTTGGTCACGTGTAAATGAGAACTTATCACGTGAAATGATGGCTAACTTGTCAAAAGACACCGTAGTGAATGCGCAAGGTGAAGAAGAAGAGCAACCGTCATTTAACTCAGTGTTTATGATGGCCGACTCAGGTGCTCGTGGTAGTGCCGCTCAGATCCGTCAGCTAGCAGGTATGCGTGGTCTAATGGCACGTCCAGATGGTTCAATCATCGAGACGCCAATCACGGCTAACTTCCGTGAAGGTCTAAACGTACTTCAGTACTTCATCTCAACGCACGGTGCGCGTAAAGGTCTTGCCGATACAGCACTGAAAACAGCGAACTCGGGTTACCTAACGCGTCGTCTAGTAGACGTTGCACAAGATTTGGTAATCAATGAAGACGATTGTGGCACAGAAGATGGCTTAACAATGAAACCGCTTATTGAAGGTGGTGACGTTGTAGAAGCACTTCGCGAACGTGTACTAGGTCGTGTTGTTGCTGAGCCTGTTGTTATCCCTGGTACTAATACAGTACTTGTAGAACGTAACATCATGCTTGACGAAAAACTGTGTGACCTTTTAGAAGAGCACTCAGTTGATGAAGTTCGTGTACGTTCAGTTATCACCTGTGATAACGACTTTGGTGTTTGTGCTAAGTGTTATGGTCGTGACCTAGCACGTGGTCATATCATCAACGCGGGTGAATCAGTAGGTGTTATCGCGGCACAATCAATCGGTGAGCCGGGTACACAGCTTACGATGCGTACATTCCACATCGGTGGTGCGGCATCAAGAGCGTCTGCTGAGAATAATGTACAAGTTAAAACTAACGGTACATTAAAACTTCACAACGCTAAGTATGTATTAAATACAGACGGTAAGATTGTTATTACCTCACGTTCTACAGAAATCACTATCATTGATAGCTATGGTCGTGAGAAAGAGCGTTATAAAGTACCTTACGGTGCGGTATTAACAGTGCAAGACAATGCAGAAGTTCAAGGTAACGACATTGTTGCTACTTGGGACCCGCATAGTCACCCAATCGTTCTTGAGCATAAATCAAAAGTATCGTTCAGCGATATCGATGATTCAAATACTGAAGCACAGACTGACGAACTAACGGGTTTAACTCGTGTAGTTGTTAAAGATCTTGCTAAAGCGAATGCGAAAGAGCCGAAACTTATCATTGAAAGTGATGAGCGTGGCTTGCAAGAAACACGTCTTCCTTCATTCACTACGATTGAAGTAACAGACGGCGCGACTGCAAACCCAGGTGACGTATTAGCACGTATTCCGCAAGAAGGTTCGAAAACTCGTGATATCACGGGTGGTCTACCACGCGTAGCCGACTTATTTGAAGCGCGTAAGCCGAAAGATCCAGCTATCTTAGCTGAAATCACCGGTACGATTAGCTTCGGTAAAGAGACTAAAGGTAAGAAACGTTTAGTTATTACTCCAGCTGAAGGCGATCATTACGAAGAAATGATTCCTAAGTGGCGTCAACTTAACGTGTTTGAAGGTGAGCAAGTGTCTAAAGGTGAAGTTATCGCCGATGGTCCAGAGTCACCGCATGACATCTTACGCCTACGTGGTGTGACTCATGTTGCTAACTACATTGTTAACGAAGTGCAAGAGGTTTACCGTTTGCAGGGCGTTAAGATCAATGATAAGCACATTGAAACTATTATTCGTCAAATGCTACGTAAATGTATCATTCTAGACGGTGGTGATACTGAGTTCTTAGCCGGTGAGCAAATTGAAGTGGCACGCGTTAATATCGCAAACCGCGACCTTGAAGCTCAAGGTAAGATCCCAGCTAAGTTTGAAATCCAGTTAATGGGTATCACTAAAGCATCACTAGCGACAGAATCTTTCATCTCAGCAGCCTCGTTCCAGGAGACAACTCGTGTCCTAACAGAAGCCGCTGTAAATGGTAAGAGCGATGAGTTACGCGGTCTGAAAGAAAACGTAATTGTGGGTCGATTGATCCCAGCCGGTACCGGTTTTGCGTATCATCAAGATCGTATGGCTCGTCGTAAGCAAAAAGACGTTGTTGAAGAGCAAACGGTAAGTGCAGAAGAGGCGACTCAAGCACTGACTGATGCCTTAAACGCGGATTTATCTGGAAATCAATAAACCGAATCTAATCAATAGATTAGAGTTTAGCAAGGTAGTTATCTACTGCCTTGCGAGCGGTTTAGGTTGACAGGTCAATCTTTGCTCATTAAAATTCCGCCACCCATTTACTTGCACGTTTAATACATGCTCGTAAAACAAGGGCGGATTTTTTATTTTTTTCAGTAGTAATTTTAATTTCAGGAGCTATTTAAATGGCAACTATTAACCAGCTAGTGCGTAAGCCACGTCGTAGCAAGGTTACTAAAAGTAACTCAGCTGCGCTTAAAGCGTGTCCGCAAAAGCGTGGTGTATGTACTCGCGTATATACAACTACACCTAAGAAACCAAACTCGGCGTTACGTAAAGTAGCTCGTGTACGTTTAACTAACGGTTTCGAAGTAACTTCATACATCGGTGGTGAAGGTCATAACCTTCAAGAGCACAGTGTAATCCTAATCCGTGGTGGTCGTGTTAAAGATTTACCAGGTGTGCGTTTCCACACTGTACGTGGTGCACTTGACTGTGCAGGCGTAAGCGACCGTCGTCAAGCTCGTTCTAAATACGGTGCAAAACGCCCTAAAGGCTAATTGTATTCCGTTAGTAAGGCCAAGCACTAAATATTATTAATTATTGTTTTGGGTTATTGTTCCAAAAGGACAAACCTGAATAAACCGGAGATACAAAATGCCTAGAAGACGCGTAATAGGTCAACGTAAAATTCTTCCAGATCCTAAGTTCGGATCGGAACTTCTTGCAAAATTCGTTAACATCGTAATGTTAGACGGCAAGAAATCTACTGCTGAAAAAATCGTTTATGGTGCGCTAGACGTGGCTGCTGAGAAATCAGGCAAGTCGCACCTAGAAATCTTTGAAACTGCACTTGATAACATCCGTCCACAGGTAGAGGTTAAATCTCGCCGTGTTGGTGGTTCAACTTATCAAGTACCAGTTGAAGTACGTCCAGTACGTCGCAACGCATTAGGTATGCGTTGGTTAGTAGACGCTGCACGTAAGCGTGGCGAAAAATCTATGGGCTTACGTTTAGCTCAAGAAATCGTTGACGCTGCTGATAACAAAGGCACTGCGGTTAAGAAACGTGAAGACGTTCACCGTATGGCTGAAGCGAATAAAGCATTCGCTCATTACCGTTGGTAATCTGTCCTTAACCTTTAAGAGGATTTTATGGCACGTACAACTCCACTTGAGCGTTACCGCAATATCGGTATTTGTGCTCACGTAGATGCAGGAAAAACCACCACAACAGAACGTGTTCTGTTCTACACAGGTCTTTCTCATAAGATCGGTGAAGTGCATGATGGCGCTGCAACTATGGATTGGATGGAGCAGGAACAAGAGCGTGGTATCACAATCACTTCTGCTGCAACAACGTGTTTCTGGAAAGGGATGGACGCTCAATTTGACGACCATCGCATCAATATTATTGATACCCCAGGGCACGTAGATTTCACTATCGAAGTAGAGCGTTCTTTACGTGTACTAGATGGTGCGGTAGTTGTTCTTTGTGCTTCATCGGGTGTACAGCCGCAAACTGAGACAGTTTGGCGTCAAGCGAACAAGTACGAAGTTCCGAGAATGATCTTCGTAAATAAAATGGATCGCACGGGCGCTGACTTCTTAACGGTTGTAAGCCAGGTGAAATCTCGTCTTGGAGCAACGCCTGTTCCAGTCCAGCTGCCTATTGGCGCTGAAGACGACTTTAAAGGTGTTATTGACCTTATTAAAATGAAAGCCATTAACTGGAATGATAAAGACCAGGGTATGACTTTCTCTTATGAGGCAATACCGGCAGAACTTCAGGAACTAGCCGAAGAATGGCGCTCTCACTTAGTTGAAAGCGCTGCTGAAGCTACTGAAGAACTAATGGATAAATACTTAGAAGGTGAAGAGTTAAGCGAAGCAGAAATTAAAAATGCTTTGCGTCAACGCACATTAGCGAACGAAATTGTTCCCATGACGTGTGGTAGTGCATTTAAAAACAAAGGTGTTCAAGCTGTGCTTGATTGCGTTGTTGAATATATGCCATCACCAACACAAGTGAAACAAATCCAAGGTATCTTAGAAAATGGTACTGAGGAAGAGCGTCCTGCTGATGATAAAGCGCCGTTTGCTGCTCTTGCATTCAAGATTGCAACAGACCCGTTTGTTGGCACTTTAACCTTTTTCCGTGTTTACTCTGGTACTGTTAAACAGGGTGACGCGGTATATAACCCAGTAAAAAGTAAGCGTGAGCGTCTTGGTCGTATCGTTCAGATGCATTCAAACTCACGTGAAGAGATCAAAGAAGTCCACGCAGGCGACATCGCGGCGGCTATTGGTCTCAAAGACGTAACAACAGGTGAAACACTGTGTGATCCGAACTCTATTATTACGCTTGAGCGTATGGAGTTCCCAGAACCAGTTATCTCTGTTGCGGTTGAGCCTCGCACAATCGCTGACCAGGATAAAATGGGTATCGCGCTAGGAAAACTAGCTGCAGAAGATCCATCTTTCCGCGTACAAACTGACGAAGAATCAGGCCAGACTATTATCTCTGGCATGGGTGAACTTCACCTTGATATCATTGTCGACCGTATGAAACGTGAATTCAGTGTTGAATGTAACGTTGGTAAGCCGCAGGTTGCATACCGAGAAGCTATTCGTTCAACTGTTGAAGTTGAAGGAAAGTTTGTACGTCAATCAGGTGGTCGTGGTCAATATGGTCACGTCTGGCTTAAACTTGAACCGATGGATATTTCGGATGATGAAGCCCCAATTTACGAGTTCGTAAACGAAACCGTAGGTGGCTCAGTGCCGAAAGAATACATCCCTGCGGTAGACAAAGGTATCCAAGAGCAAATGGCTCAAGGTGTACTGGCAGGCTACCCATTACTTGGTGTTAAAGCGACTTTATATGATGGTTCATTCCATGATGTGGATTCGAATGAAATGGCATTTAAAATAGCAGGTTCACTGGCTATGAGGCAAGGTGCGCTAGATGCAAACCCTGCACTTTTAGAACCAGTAATGAAGGTTGAAGTACTCACTCCTGAAGCAAACATGGGTGATGTAGTTGGCGACCTAAACCGTCGTCGCGGCATGATCGAAGGCATGGAAGATGCACTTGGTGGCCTTAAGCAAATTAATGCTGTGGTACCACTATCTGAAATGTTCGGTTATGCGACTGCTTTACGATCTGCAACACAGGGCCGTGCCTCATACTCTATGGAGTTTTTGAAGTACGCTGAAGCCTCTAAGCAGGTTGCAGATACAATAATTTCAGCTCGCGCTGTTATATGATTTTAGCTTGTCTGGCTCAATACTGAGTCAGGCTTTAATTTCTTTATTAGGAATTTTTTAAGATGGCAAAAGAAAAGTTTGAACGCGTAAAACCGCACGTAAACGTTGGTACAATCGGCCACGTTGACCACGGTAAAACTACACTAACTGCAGCAATCACTAACGTACTTGCAAAAGTATACGGCGGTG